>JAAYCJ010000187.1 GCA_012729815.1 Phycisphaerae bacterium
CACCGTCTTGTCCATGATCGCCTATATCTCCCGGTACATCGCGCTGTCGCGGCTCACCCGTGAGGCCACGGGAGACCGCGGCAGATGACAGTTATTAAGAGATTATTAGTAACGGTTTTCGGGCTGGGCCTGATGCCGATCGCCCCGGGGACGTGGGGCTCGTTCGGAGCGGCCCTGATCTTCCTCGCCTACGCCTACCCATTGGGGGCGGACCAAGCGGGCACCGCATGGCTGGTGACCGCCATTCTGGTGATCGCCGGATCGGTCGTCGGAGTGGCCCTCGGCAAATGGGCGGTTCGGCACTTCCTGATGAAGGATCCTTCACCGTTCGTCCTGGACGAAGCGGCGGGAATGTGGCTGGCCCTGCTCTGGATCCCCTACGCCGGACCGCTCTCGCTCATCATTGTGGCTGTATCGCAGTTTTTATTGTTCAGAATAGCTGATATCGTCAAGCCGTTTCCATCCCGCCAGTCCGAGGCACTGCCGTTCGGCTGGGGTATTGTCGTCGACGACCTGTTCGCTGCGGTCTACGCCAACCTGATCGGGCAGGCGATCTTCCGAATTCTGGTCCCCTGGCTGCTTCACGGACCCGGCCAAACGCCGGTAGGGGGGGTATAATAACCGTTGTTGGTTGTCGGCGGTCTGTGGCGCTGGCCCGCCCGGAGCGATGCAAAACGGCGGTTTTTGCTTGACAGCGGTTCACAGCCAATGCGATACTAACGGTTTATCCCTCGGCTTGCCCTCTGAGCCAAGAGGCAAGCCGATTTCGTATCCGCTGACAACCGGCTCGAAATGCGGTTGTCTTTTTTGGTACAGGAGTCTGGTGTCATGTTACCGGCAAGAAAAACGTCGAAGTCGCGAAAACGCCTGCGTCGCAGCCATCACGCGCTGTCCCCGGTGAACCTCTCGACCTGCCCCCAGTGCAGCGCGGCCAAACTGCCGCACGCCGCCTGTGCGGGCTGCGGCTACGTCAATCCCGCCACGAGGATCGAGATCGAGGAATCCGAGGAAGCCTGAAGATGCGGATCGCCATTGATGCCATGGGCGGTGATTACGCCCCCCGGGAGATCGTCGCCGGGGCGGTCGAGGCCCTCGGCGGCCTCGGCTCCGACGATCAACTGGTGTTGATCGGACTGGAAGACCGAATCCGCGAGGAACTCCGCGAACTCGGTTCGCCCGACGATCCCCGCCTCTCGGTGGTGCATGCCAGCCAGGTGATCGAGATGGGCGATCATCCGGTCGAAGCCCTGCGCCAGAAACGCGACAGCTCGATCGCGAAAATGGCCGTCATGGCCGCTGGCGAACAGGTCGACGCCGTCATCAGCGCCGGCAACACCGGGGCCTGTGTGGCCGCCTGTCAGATGAAAATCCGTCCGCTCAAGGGCGTCCAGCGTCCGGGCATCGCGGTGGTCATCCCCTCCTTCGGCGGGCCCATGATCCTCTGCGACGTCGGCGCCAACGTCGCGCCCAAACCGCATCACCTCCACCAGTACGCCCTGATGAGCATCATCTACGCCAAACACCTGCTCGGCGTCGACGGTTCGCCGAAGGTCGCCCTCTTGAGCATCGGCGAAGAGGACGCCAAGGGCAATCCCCTGGTCAAGCAGGCCCGCGACCTGATCAAGGCCGACCCGCGCATCAACTTCGTCGGCTACGTCGAAGGCCGCTCGCTGCTCTCCGGCCAGGCCGGCGTGGTGATCTGCGACGGGTTCGTTGGAAACGTCGCCCTCAAACTCATCGAGGGACTGGCCGATGGCCTGGTGAGCATGCTGACCAAGGACATCAGTTCGGCCGATCCCGCCCTCGCCAAGTCCTTCGAACCCATCCTCAAAAAACTCTGGCAACAGCACGACTACAGCGAATACGGCGGCGCCCCGCTCCTCGGCGTCGACGGAATATGCATCATCTGCCACGGTTCGAGTAACCGCCGCGCCATCCGCAACGCGGTGGCGGTGGCCGCCAAACTCTGCCGCAGCAACATCAATCAGCGGATCGTGGAATTCCTGCAGTCCGAGCCGGCTGCCATCCCGCCCAACTGACCCCAACGTGAGGCACGGACGATGACGTTTCGACAACGCGCCGCCATCATCGGTACGGGAAGCTATTTGCCCGAACGAGTCCTTTCCAACGCCGATTTCGAAAAATTCCTCGACACCAGCGACGAGTGGATCACCACCCGCACCGGAATCAAAGAGCGGCGGATCGCCGCCGACGACGAGTCCACCGTGGACCTGGCGGCCCACGCCGCCCGCGCCGCCATCGAGAACGCCGGCATCCAACCCTCCGATCTCGACCTGATCATCTGCGCCTCGTTCACCCCCGAAATGCCCCTGCCCTCGACCGCGTGCCTCGTCCAGCAGCGACTCGGCGCCGCCGGCTGCGGGGCCTTCGACCTGGCCGCCGCGTGCAGCGGATTCGTCTACGGCCTGAGCATCGCCGCCCAGTTCATCCAGACCGGCGTCTACCGCACCGTCCTGGTTATCGGGGCCGAGACCATGTCGCGCTTCACCGACTATCAGGACCGCGGCAGTTCCATCCTCTTCGGCGACGGGGCCGGCGCCGTCGTGCTCCAGGCGACCGACCAGGCCGACCGCGGAATCCGGTACACCAAAATGGCCGCCGACGGCGACGGCTGGGAACTGCTGTTCATTCCCGCCGGCGGTTCCAAACGCCCCGCCTCCCGCGAAACCGTCGAAAAACGCGAACACTACATCCAGCTTCGCGGCCGCGAAATCTACAAGTTCGCCGTCCAGAAAATGCAGTTCCTCATCCAGGACGCCCTCGAAAACTGCGGGCTGACCGCCGACCAGATCGCCATGATCGTCCCGCACCAGGTCAATCAGCGGATCATCGACTCGGCCTGCGAGCACGTGGGATTTCCCTCCGACAAGGTCTACGTCAACATCGACCGGACCGGCAACACCTCAGCCGCCTCGATCCCGATCGCCTTGGATGAGGCCATGCGCAACGGCAAGATTCGCCGGGGCGATACCATACTAATGGTGGCGTTCGGAGCGGGCCTGACCTGGGCCTCGGCCCTCATCACGATCTAGCCCCGAGCCCGACCGTTCCGGCCGCCCGTCGAACAGGGGGTTCACGTGCAGCACCAGATGGTCTTGATCAGCCTGGTCGGCATCATCGTGGTCGGCGTGTTCGCCCAATACCTGGCGTGGCGCTTCCACCTGCCCTCCATCCTCCTGCTGCTGATTCTCGGCGTGCTCGCCGGACCGGTGGCCGGGCTGATCCATCCGGATGAGCTCTTTGGCGAACTGCTCCTGCCGCTGGTCTCGGTTTCCGTCGCGATCATCCTCTTCGAAGGGGGGCTGAGCCTGCGCATCGCCGAACTCCGCGGGACCGGAACGGTGATATGGTCGCTGGTGAGCCTGGGGGCGCTGGTGACCTGGACGGTCACTGCCGCAGCCGCCTGGTGGCTGCTCGACCTGAGCCCAGCCATCGCGGTGCTGCTGGGGGCGATCCTGGTGGTCACCGGTCCGACCGTCATCATCCCGCTGCTGCGCCACGTCCGGCCCAAGGGCCAGATCGGCTGGATCGCCAAGTGGGAAGGCATCGTCAATGACCCGATCGGGGCCATGCTCGCCGTGCTGGCCTACGAGGCGGTCTCCAACGGGGCGGGCGAGCATCCGATCACCATCGCCGCGGTCAACCTGTCGTGGACGCTGGCGGTCGGAGGGGGGTTGGGCCTGATCGGCGCCGCCCTGATGGTGGTCATGCTCCGCCAGCATCTGCTGCCCGATTTCCTGACCAACCCGATGGCCCTGATGATTGTACTGGCCACGTTCCTGGCCGCCAACCTGCTGCAGGACGAAGCCGGCCTCTTCGAGGTGACGTTCATGGGGGTGCTCCTGGCCAATCAGCGGTTCGTCTCCATCGAAAAGGTGGCCCAGTTCAAGGAGGACCTGCGGGTCCTGCTGATCTCGATCCTCTTTGTCGTGCTGGCCGCCCGGCTGACCTGGACGGATTTCGCCCAGATCGACGGACGGGCGGCGGTGTTCCTGGCCGTACTGATCGTCGTGGCCCGGCCGCTGGCCGTGGCCCTCTCAACCTTCGGCTCACGCCTCAACTGGCGTCAGCGGGTATTCCTGGCCATGCTCGCCCCGCGCGGCATCGTCGCCGCCGCCGTCGCCTCGATCTTCGCCCTCCGCATGGCCCCGGACTATCCCGACGCCGAACGGCTGGCCCCCATCGTCTTCTTCGTCATCGCCGGCACCGTCGCGTTCTACGGCCTCAGCGCCTCCCCGCTGGCCCGGTGGCTGGGAATCGCCCAGCCGGCGCCGCAAGGGGTGCTGATGCTCGGCGCCCACGCGTGGGCCCGCCGGATCGCCCAGGCCCTCAAGAAGGAAAACGTCTTCGTCCTCCTGGTGGACACCAACTGGAGCGAGGTCCACGCCGCCCGGATGGAAGGACTGCCCGCCATCTACGAGAGCGTCTTTGCCGAACGAGTCGCCGCCGAAGCCGAGGCCACCGAGACCGGCCGCCTTCTGGCCCTCAGCTCCAACTCCGAGGTCAACTCGCTGGCCGCCCTGCGATTCACCCGCGCCTTCGGGCGGGCCGAGGTCCATCAACTCATGCCCGAACGCGACCGGAAGGTGGACGTCCAGGAGGCCCTCGAGTTCCACGGCCGCATCCTCTTCGGTCCCGAAGCCACCTATAGCTACCTCACCCGCCGCTTCCGCGCCGGTGCCGTGGTCAAAAAGGTCCGCCTCACCGGCGAATTCCAATATGACGATTTCAAGGACCACTACGGCCAGACCGCGCTGCCGATGTTCCTGATCGATGAGAACGGCCGAATGAGAATCTTCACCCGCGACTCAAGCCCCACGCCCAAATCCGGCGACTCGCTGATCGCCCTGGTCGATCCGGTGGACGAAGAGCCCGCCAAAAACGAGTGACGCATCGACCGATCTCAGCCGACCCGCCGGCCCGCCAGCACCGCCGCACCCCCGATCAGCGCCGCCAACAGCCCAACGCCCGCCGACGTCGCGTTCTCATGATCGCCCAGCACCCCTGCCCGGCTCATCCGCGCCACCTCGACCGGACCCGTCTCCAACTGCTCCGGCCAGATCTCCACCCCCATCTCCGCCAGACCCGCCGTCGACGCCGCCAACTCCACGTTCAGCTTGTCCAGCTCCGTGTTCAACTCCCGCCACGCCGGCCACTTCTCCGTCAACCCGCACAACGCCTGCTGATCGGTCAACAACTGCTCGTACGTCGCAGCCACCTCGCTGCTGCGCCGGTGAAACTCCCCCTGAAGCCGGTTCAACTCCTCCCGCGCCTCCCGCTTGGCCGCCACGCGATAGCGGTCCTCGACCTGCTCGCGAACCTGCTCGTGCCGATGCCGAAGCCGCGCCTGCAGCGAACGGCATAGCCGCGTCAACATCCGCAACTGCACGTTCGCCTCCGGAAACGTCCGGTCGATGTGCCACGTCAACCGCGTCCACGCCTCCGACACCTGCTCGACGTCGTGGGCGATCGCCGAACTCGCCACGTTCCGCACCGTCGCGCCCGACAGCCCGCCCGGCCGACGCGCGTCGGCGCCGCCGCCGCTTCGAAGCCGCTCAAACAACGTCTGAATCTGCCCAGCCAGTTCGCCGCACCGCTGCGTCAACTCCTGCCTCGCCTGCGAAAGGATCGTCTGCGCCCCGTCGTAATCAGCCGTCTGGCCGTCCGCCAGCATCTCCACCAGCTTCTGCTCGTACTGCCGCCACCGCTCCCGGAACCCCACCAGATTCGTCTCCAGCAGCTCCGCCGACAGGTTCAACTCCAGCAGATCGTCAGCCACCTCGCCCGGCAGATCGAGCACCAACTGCTTGCCCACCCGTTCCGACAGGCCCTGCATGTGCTTTTCCAGCCGCGTCAACGCCCCGCCCGCCTCGCTCAACTCCGCCCGAAACCCCGCCAGATACGCCGCGTGCTTGACCCCCAGCATCCGGTAATCGCCCGCGAACAGCTTGTCCGCCATCGCCGTCTGCTGAATCACCGCCGGGTCCACGTTGATCGTCGGATTCTCCATCTCCGCCTCGGCCCGATAGATCGCCTCGCGGATCCCGCCCAAACTCCGATTCAGCTCCGCCGCCCCCGCCAGCGAGCCCTGCAGTTTCTTGCCCAACTCCACGATCGACCGGTCCAGCTCTCCGCCGTCGGCCCGGCCTTCCGCCGCCGCCGCCAGCTTCTCCATCAACTCCTTCTGCCTTGCCTGCAGCGACTGCTGCGCCGTGATCCTATCCCGCTGAGTCTGGTCCGCCGCCGCGATCCGCTGGCCCTTGGCCTTCTGAAACTCGTTGACCGTCGACGCCCCGATCCGCTCCACCAGCTCCCGAGCCGACGACCACGACCCCTCGCGAACCGCCAACCCGATCGTCTGCGACCCGGATGTGGTGATCCGCAGCCGGCCGTCCGAAATCAGATCCGCCAATGCGATCGTCCGCACCGACCCGCCCGCCGGTAGGTCTACCGTCGCCAGGTACATCCGCCCCAGATGACGCATCAGCGCCGCTGACTCCTGCTGTGGGACCACCCCGCTGATCCGGACCTCGCCGCTCGCCTGGAAAAACCGCAGGTTCACCAACGCCAGCTTCGCCACGAACGTCGCCGCCAGCCCCAATCCGACCGCCACCGCCGCCAGCCCCAGCGCCAAACGCCGCCGACCGCCCGGATCGCGGGCCTCCGTCCCCTCCGACTGCTCCAAAATCGGACGCAGACGCAATTGTCCTGCCGGTTGCGAGCCCAATTTCGCCCTCGTGCGGTAACCGCTTGAACCGCTTTGCTTTGCCGTTCGTTAACCAACCAGTATATCACCGCCGGCCGGCCTTGGGAATACCGCACTTCCGTTCGGCCAAACCCGCCCCAACCCACATTTTACCCCCCGATCCGGCGACTTTATCGCGATTTTCCCGCCCGTTCCGGCTATAATCTCCGTTTTGGGCGGAACCGGACGGCCCCGGCCCGCTTCTGGAGGCTAATAGACGCCATGCGTATCGTGCTGGTTAATCCGATATCCCAAAGCGGCCAGGGCTACCACACCATCGGCAGCCGCATCCCGCAACT
Source organism: Phycisphaerae bacterium (assembly GCA_012729815.1). NCBI lineage: Bacteria > Pseudomonadati > Planctomycetota > Phycisphaerae > Phycisphaerae bacterium. Next base: position 7,066 of record JAAYCJ010000187.1, read on the forward strand.
CGGCCTGCAGGTCCTCGCCCGGTGCACCCCAGCCCCGCACCAGGTCGACATCTACGACGAAATCTTCGGCTCCGACAACACCATCGACGACATCACCTCCGGACGCTACGACCTCGTCGGCATCACCGCCATGACCAGCGGCGCCGCACGAGCCTACCAGATCGCACGCGCCTGCCGCGAGCGGGGCATGACCGTCATCTTCGGCGGCATCCACGCCACCACCTGTCCCGACGAAGCCGCCGAATACTTCGACTCCGTCGTCATCGGCGAAGCCGACGAACTCTGGCCGCAAATCCTCCGCGATTTCGAACAGGGCAACCTCAAGCCCCGATACCAGACCGACAAGTTCCCCGAACTGCACGAAGGCCACGGCGAGGCCCGACAGACCGTCGAACCCGTCAACGGACGCTACGACGTCGCCTCCATCCAGACCTCCCGCGGATGTCCCACCGGCTGCAAGTTCTGCTCCGTCACCCGCGTCAACGGAGCCCGCATCCGACGCCGCACCATCGACTCTATCCTCGACGAGTGGAACGCCATCACCAAGAGCTTCGTCTTCGTCGTCGACGATAACTTCTTCGGCCTCTCCTCCAAGCAGGCCGAGTGGACCAAGCAACTGCTCCGCGAAATCATCAAACGCGGCAAGAAACGCCTCTGGTTCAGCCAGACCACCATCAACATGGGCGACGACGCCGAAGCCCTGCGGCTGGCCTACAAAGCCGGATGCCGCGCCATGCTCGTCGGCCTCGAAAGCTTCGACGAACAGAACCTTTTGGAATATCAAAAACGCCTCGCCAGCCGCTCGCTGGGCCGCTACAAGGAACTGATCGGCAAGTTCCACAAGGCCGGCATCGCCGTCTTCGGAGCCGTCATCGTCGGAGCCGACAACGACGTCCCCGAGTCCATCCGCAACGCCGCCTGCACCGCCATCGACCTGGGCGTCGATATCCTCCAGATCACCAACCTCACCCCGCTGCCCGGCACCGACCTCTACGATGAATTCAAGCAGGAAGGCCGACTCATCGCCGCCGACTATCCCAACGACTGGGACAAGTACACCTTCATCCACACCGTCTTTGAGCCTAAACGCATGACCGCCCGGCAGCTCGACGAGGCCATGTTCCTCTTCCGACGCGCCGCCGCCGAGTGCCCATGGGTCCTGAAGCGCACCATCAAGTCCCTCTTCCGCACCCGTTCCCTGACCACCGCCCTCTTCGTCCACGGCATGAACAAGGGCTTCCTCCGCATGGCCAAACGACAGGTCCAGTTCGACGCCCTCGCCCTCCCGCACCTCACCAAAGTCCCCGTCACCCCGCTCCCAAGCTAGACCGTCCGACCGGGCCACAGCTTCTCAGCACCCCGAGCAAACGTACAAGACCGGCACAAAGCACCCGGACCACGCGCAAACGCCGGCGAGAAGCAAGAAGTCAGAAGAAGCAGAATGCCCCTGGGTGGCGGACCTGGATTTTGCATTTTGCTGCTCGGTATTTTCAGTTTTCATTTTCTGTTCTTTCTCCGCGTCTTCCGCGTGCTCCGTGCCGCAGCCTTCTCGGACCGCTCAGATCGCGAGCCCCCCGTTCCCTCGACCGGAGTGATCCTCCGTAGACGCCCCCCGTCCTTAGCCCGAAGCCACAGAAGCCAAACAACGCCTCGCGATGCCGGCCAGGTAGGCGACGGCTTTGACGCATGTGGCCCCGAAACCGCTGGGACGTGGTCGAAGGCTCTTCGGCTGCGAATCCGCAAACGGCCCTCATCTTTCCGAAACAGTCGGGAGATATAAATGGGTAAAGACCTATCTTCCTGCAAAACCTAAAGTTATGGCTAGAGAGTATTCTCAGGGTCAGATATTGACAGCTATAACGAGTTTGATTATAGTAGAAGAAAATATAACAACTTGTTCTATTGCCACCTAAAAGTATCACAATCGCTCTATGGCAAAGTACGAATACATTGCACGTCTTCTCGAGAACCGGATCCGTCACGGAGACTATCTCCTCAAAGAAGTCCCCTCCGAACGCGAACTGGCCCTGGAAGCCCAGGTCAGCCACATGACCGCCCGAAAGGCCATCCTCCATCTGGTCGACAAGGGTCTGCTCGTCCGCCGGCCCAACAGGCGGCTGGCCGTCCGACGCGACCGGGGCAACGCCAGGAAGCAGGTCCAGATCGCCCTGCTCTCCTCGCCCTATCCCAACCCGTACCTCGAACTCTGGCACCTGTGGCTCAACGAAATGGCCCGAGAGCGAGAGTGCTTCGTCCGCGTCATCGGATACTGCCACTGGGACGACGCCGTCATCCTCGACACCATTGAGGGTTTCGACGGAACCTTCCTGCTGCCGTTGTCCGACCAGATCCCCCTGTCCCTGATCCGGCGCATCAAGCAGGCCGGCCGGCCCGTGGTCATTCTCGGCCAGGACACGTCCGAACATGGTATCCCTTCCCTGCGGATCACCTCTCCGTCGATGGTCCAGAAGCTCCTGGACCACCTCGGCGGCCTGGGTCATCGGCACGTCGACTGCCTCAACACCCAGCCGCCCGACCAGGTCATCCGCGCGAGAATTGACCAGTGGCAGCTCTGGCTCGCCGCCCACGGCGGAACCGGAACGCTCTTCGACGAACCCGTCCGAGTCTACCACTCGCCGATACGCGGAGCCTGCGAGACGGTCAGACGCCTGCTGGACGCCGGCGAACTCAAACCGAACGCCGCTCTCTTCTGTGTCACCACCAGCGCCGCCCTGGGTGCCTTGCGGGCCATCTACGAAAAGGGCCTCAAAGCCGGAAAAGACATCTCCGTGTGCTCCGCTGAGGACGGAGCGGATGTCGCTCCGTACCTGACGCCGGCCCTGACGTGCCTGCGCGACCGCGACCCCAAGCCGTACCTGGGCGTCTGCGTCGACTGGATCCTGAGGGGAGGGGAGAACTGGGTCGGTCCACTGGCCGTTCAGCCGGCTGACGCAATGGTCTTCGAAGGCGAAACCACTGGACGGCGTTGACGACAACGGCTGTTTGCGGATAGCCAAAGGACAAAGCATGCGAAAAATCGACGCCTTTACCCTCATCGAGTTGCTGGTCGTCGTGGCCATCATCGCGGTACTGATCGCCATGCTGCTCCCGGCCCTGGCCAGCGCCCGCGAACAGGCCCAACGCGTCGCCTGCCAGTCGAATCTCATGCAGCTCGGCGCCTTCTTCAGCCTTTTCGCACAAGACAACAACGACCAGGTCGCCGCCTATCGGATAACCGCCTCCGGAGCCCAATGGTATGATTTCCTGGGCGGAGCGTACGAAGCGGAAATCGGGCGTTCCGCCAATACCCGGTCCAAGATACTGCTGTGTCCAGCCAACCCCGTGGCGGTCGTGGAAGGGCCGATGAACGTGCCGTTGACCAACTACGCGCAAGGCGACACCCTGGCCCAGGGCTTCTATGTGACCAGGCTCGGAACCGGTCCGGGGTATCCGGAATGGGGTCCGCCGTACACGTTCTCCGCCTTCAGGCAGCCGAGCCGCAAGATCATCCTCTCGGAAATGAGCGAGCATGCGTGGTACGCGTTTCAGATCATCCGAGCCTGGACGACGGGCCTGACGGCCTATCAGGCCGAGATCGCCGCCCTTCATGCGATGGGTGCCGATTCCCTCTTCGCCGATCTGCACGTCCAGTGGCTGCCCCAGGTTGATCTGGTCGATCCGGCCAACCTCGGTCGATTCTGTCCCGATTGGGAATAGTACATGCCGTCTGACTTCGTTCAAGCGATGGGAGACCTATGAAACCGACCCTCTGCGCCTTGATCGCCTCCGTTGTTCTGGGCTCCGCCGGTATCAGCTTGGCCCAAAGCGAGCCGCCGCGGTTCATCGTCGGGGCCAAAATCCATTTCACGCACGGCCAGGCGCCGATGCCCGAACTGCTGAGCCTGATGAAGCAGTGCGGCCTCAATTCGCTCTATGAAGACATTTATTGGGTCGCGGTCGAACAGAAAAAGGGCGAATATCAGATGCCCTATGAAAAGATGATAGACGAAACGGTCGCCGCGGGCGTTGAGCCGGTCGTTGTCCTGGGGTACTGGAATCAATATTACAACGGAGGCGGTTCGCCCGTGACCGACGAATCGCGCGAAGGCTTCGCCAAATACTGCGAATACGTCGTGGGCCACTTCAAGGGTCGCATTCGTCACTATGAAGTCTGGAACGAGTGGGGCGCGTATCTGGGCGGGTTTTCGCCCGAAGTTCCGCGAGTCGGCCAGTCGATCGAAAACTACGTCAAGCTGATCAAATACGTCTACCCCCGCATCAAAGCCGTGGACCCGGACGCCGTCGTCCAGGGCGGCTGGATGATCGACGGGTATTTCGATGAGCTGATCGAACGCGGCGGTCTGGAGTACCTCGACGCCGTGTCGATCCACGCCTATCCTCACAACGCCGGCGCTCAACGCTATTCCCCCGAAGGCTGGATCGAGTGGATCAAGCTCGCCGACGCCAAACTGGCCAAGGCCAGCCCGAACAGGAAGATCCCGTTCTACATCACCGAAACCTGCTGGCCGACCCACGTCCTCGCCGACGGCACGCCGCCGGACAAGGTCCTGCCCTACATCGCCCGGATGTACCTGCTCGGCCGAACCGTACCGAGACTCGCGGGCATCTACTGGTACGACTTTCAGAATGACGTCGGATACACCCCGGACAATGCGGACGCCCACTGGGGCCTGATCGACCAGGACTTCATGCCCAAACCCGCCTGGTTCGGCCTGCGCGACGTCGCGGACCTCGTCGCGACCGGAGAATTCCTCGGCCGGGTCGAAACCAACGATCCGAACGCGTACGTCCTGAAGTTCAAACGCAGGGACGGCAAGGACGTCCTGGCCGTCTGGAGCAGCACGTCCGACGATCTTCGCCGCGTCGTTCTGAAAACCACGCAGGCGAATCCCGCGCCGCTTGAGTTCCAGAAGGTCGGCCATGCGCCGATCACCCGCGCCTGGGGTTCATTTGCCCGACACGACGGCGAACCGTTCATCGCCGACCAGCTCTTTGCCACCGTCGGCGAAACGCCCTGGCTGATCGTCGGCGACCTGTCGAACGTCCGCGTTCTGCCCGAGGTCAAGGTCCACCCGATGCCCGAGTCCAAACGCCCCACGAGCACGCGGATCCATCTGCCCAGGCAGATGGCCTTCGCCTCGCCCGTATCCGTCAAACCCCATGAAATCCACTTCAACCAGCAGGATGCGATGGCCGTCCGCGAACTCGATACCTTCGCCACGGTCGACGGCTGGGGCGTCCTGGGTCAGAATAATGGCCCTCAAACAGCCATTCGGCACGTCGCCCGACCGTCGGTCACCAAAGACGGCGCCGCGGAACTCCTTTTTGATTTCAAAGGCGTAAAGAACCAGATCAACGACTGCTCCTATGTCAAACGCATCGAACTGCCTGCCGACGCCCGCAAGCTCAGCTTCCGCATGTGCGGCGACGGTTCTGGACACATGGTCTGGGTGCGCCTGATCGATAAGACCGGCGAACTGTTCGCCTGGTGCGTCACCGGCGTGCCCGGAAAACAGTGGATCACCGTCACCCTCGATCTGGCCAATCGCAAACCCGACAGCCACTGGGACGGCAACGCCGACGGCAAATTCGATTTCCCGCTCTCTTTCCACTCGATTTCCATCGAGAATAACGATCGAACCAAACCCGCCCGTGGCGAGGCGTGTCTCGACGAACTCGTCGTCGAACGATCCATCCGTCCCGACAAAGTCGGACCGTCGTTTACGGTCGCGTGGGACACCGACAGTATCTATCTGACGGCTAAGGTTCCTGATGAGGCACATTTTCAAAACTTCGAGGACGCCGCCCTCTGGAAAGGCGATTCGCTCCAGGTGGCCCTCCAGACCTTGCTGCTCGGCGGCCCGATGCCGCGACAGTTCACCGAACTGACCGCGGCGCTCACCGCGTCCGGCCCCAAGCTCTTCCGGCAGGGCAGCCAGATCGGCGAGAAAATAGGACTGATCGAAAACGCTCAACTGACCATCGACCGGCGGGACAATGTGACCGGTTACAGCCTCGTATTGCCGGTCAAGTCGCTCGGCCTGACGCGTCTCGAGCCGGGCATGGCGATGGCGTTCTCTCTGCTCGTCAACAAGAACGACGGCCAGGACCGCTCCTACGTCGAGTGGGGCAGCGGCATCGCCAACTCCAAAGACCCCATGCTCTTCAACTGGCTGGTCACCTGTCCATACTAAAGACTGCGAGAGCCGGCATCGTGTATCACACGCCTCAGCGGAGGGTCTTCGCTGCGAGGCCGACTCCGCTTCGGCGCGAGCAGGCATCGACGACGCCCGATGGTCGGCGCCACCGTGGCCTGAAACGACCCTTGCCGCCGCCCCAAACCAGGACTCAAACTGCGCTCCAGCCGGACGTCGCCCGGTTCCCGTCGCCCCAAACCGCCTCGCGCATCTTCAAAAGACGAACATCGCAAGAAGCTCCTCCCTCTTACCTCTTGATTTCCTATCGCCAAGGAGGCATACTATGCTCATTGGAGTGATATATCGCATGATATAGCGGCTTCTTTGCCGGGAATGACTATACATTTGTGCGCAAAAGTGTATTCGCTTCAATAGTAATTAACATAATATAAACCCAACCCCGACGGACTGAAAGCACTCCTATGTCTATTCTCAAGCCAACCGCGGAAGAAAGCTCCCTCTGTGCGCAATGGGTTCGAAAGGTGTTCTCAATGCCCGCACCCACCGAGGCGGAGCGATTCGGGCAACTGAAAGTGCTCCG
>JAAYCJ010000188.1 GCA_012729815.1 Phycisphaerae bacterium
ACTCCCGGTATCCCGACAGAATCGGGTTGACCCGCGCGAACAGGTGCAGCGTCCGACGCAGCGCCCGCGGATCGCTCTGCATCTGATCCATCATCTCCGGTTCCTCCGACCGGACCGTCATGTCGGGCAGCCAGCCGATCATCACCACGCCCTCCTCCGAAACACCAGCACCTCCGTGACCCCCAGGTAGTATCGCCGCCCCGCGACCGGCTCGAACCCGGCGTCCTCGAACATCGCCCGCAACCTCTCCCGATCCGGAAACTGCCGAAGGCTCTCCGCGATATACCCGTACACCTCCCCGTTCCCGTGCAGCGCCCAGCCCCAAAAATCGCCCCACGTCCGCAGCAGCCAGTACTCCAGCCAACGGCCCGCCCGGCCCGTCGGCTTCGAAAAATCCAGCAACGCCGCCGTCCCGCCCGGCTTGCACACCCGCGCAATCTCACGCACCGCCCGTCCCACCGTCGGAGCATTGCGCAACGCATACCCGCCGGTCACCACGTCCACGCTCCCATCCGCCAGACCCGTCTCGCACATGTCCGCGCGGACAAACGCGACCCGTTCGCCGAACCGGTTGCGCCGACGCGCACGATCGAGCATCGCCTCGGTCAAATCCAACCCCACGATCCGGCCATCAAGATATCGCCGGGCCAGACCGAACGTCAGATCCCCCGTCCCGCACGCCAGGTCCAGACACACCGGCGCCGCCACATCCGGCAGCATCGCCACCAGACGCCGCTTCCACGCCCCGTCCCGTCCCAGCGACAACGCCCGCGTGATAAAATCGTACCGCGGAGCGATCTCCGTGAACATCCGCTCGTTGTACGCGAGCTTGCCCTCCGGAAAATGAATGTAATCGTGCATCCTCAGCGAAAACGTCCTTCTCACGATCCGCTCCCCGTTCTCTCCAGTTGTCCCCTCACGCCCGATGCGCCGGCCGACCTGGCCGCCAACCGCGTCATCAAACCCATCTCCACCGTCAACCCCGGTCCAAACGCCATCGCCGCCACCAGGTCGCCGTCGCCCGCGCCGACGTCCTCCAGTATCTCCTTGAGCACGAACAGCACCGTCGCGCTGCTCATGTTCCCAAACCGCCGCAGCACCGATCGCGAGGGCCCAAGCCCATCCGTCAATCCCAGCGAACTCTCCAGCTTGTCCAGGATCAGCTTCCCGCCCGGATGGATCGCCCAGCGGTCCACCTGGTCCACCGTCCACCCCGCCGCCGCCAGCGTCGGCTCGATCATCGGCCGCACGTTCGCCTCCAGAATCCGCGGCACGTACTGCGACAGCACCATCTCAAAGCCGCGCTCCCCGATCGTCCACGCCATCTCCGATTCGCTGTCCGGTACCAGCGTCGGGGCCAGATGGTCGATCCGCAACGCCGACCGATCCCGCCCCGGCCGCGCCGCGCTCACCACCGCCGCCGCGCCGCCGTCCGCAAAAATGGCGTCCGCCACGATCGCGTCCAGGTGTTCCGCCAACTGAACGTGCAGCGTGCACAACTCCACGCTCACCGCCAGCACCACCGCCTCCGGCTCCGCCTGGCAGATCGTCCTGGCCAGCCGCAATGCCGGAAACGCCGCGAAACAACCCATAAACCCCAGATGATACCGCTGAACCGTCGGCCGCAAACCCAGCCCCTGCACGATGTGGTAGTGCGGACCCGGGCTGTAAAACCCCGTGCACGACAGCGTCACCACGTGCGTCACCTCCCGCGGACCCACTCCCGCCGACGCCATCGCCCGACGCGCCAGATCCACGAACATCGGCTTGGACTCCGCCGTGAACATCTCGTTCCGCTCCCGAGTTGACGGCGTCGCCGCCGTCCCGTCCGCCGCCTCGCAAAAAAACGCCTCGCGGTCCCGGATCACGCTGTGACGCGTCTCGATCCCGCTCTCCCGATACACCCGATCGATCAGCCGAACCGCCCGCGGCGACCGACCAAGCCACCGCTTCATGTTGTCCCTGATGTACCCCTGCGCGTACCCCGCCGGCGGAACCGCACACTCGATGGCGTGAACATACACCCCCATTGAAAACCCCCCATACGACGACGAGCGCCCGAATTCCCCTCGATCACACCTACAGCCTATAATACCGACCCGCTTCCGTCAAGCCCGTCGGCGTCCCCCTCTTTCCCGCC
>JAAYCJ010000189.1 GCA_012729815.1 Phycisphaerae bacterium
CTCCCTATCAACGCCTCGCCTGAACACCGATGCCGCACCAAACCCGCCGACCAACCGCTACCGACCAACCCGATACCAGATCGTCCGATACCGTCCATCAATCGTAAAAACCGCCTCGTCCCCCCTCTGCTGCACATCCACCCTCTCCCTCGCCAACCCATCCGGCCCCAGCGCCTCCACCTTCAACACCGCCTGCAGCCCCGCCCGCCGCAGCCGCACCTCCGCTCGCACCGGCTCCAGCAGCACCGGCGCCCTACCGATCTTCGCCCGCGTCCGCTCCCCGTTCCACACCATCCCCGTATTCTCCGCCCGCGCCACCGCCGTCAGTAAAATCCGCTCCGACCGCGACAGCGGCTCGCCATCGGTCGCCACCAGCAGAATGTACGCCGTCCCCGGACTCGCGCAATCGATCGAAACGTCCTTCAACGCCACCGCCCGCTGCGACCCGCAAATCCCCTGCGCCGCCGGCGCGTCGATCAACAGCGTCCCAGCCGCAAAGTCGATCGTCAACTCGCCCGTGTCGCTCACAAACGCATGATCCCGATCCCGCGACAGATCCCATCGCGCCTCCGCCCCGCCCAACCGCTCCATCACCATCCTGGCGAACCACTGCGACTCGCGCGGATTGGCCTTGTCCGCCACCATCTCCGGCGTAACCCGCAGATAAGGCACATCCCTCGGCACCTCAAAACCCCCAGCCGTCCGACCGCTCGACGCCGCCAGATCCGCACCGCCTTCATACACCCCTTCTGTCAAACAATTGCGAATCCCGTACAGATACGGCAGCGCCATAAACGGCGCATCCGGATGCGCCTTGCCCTCGTCATTCCGCACCCATCCCCACGGCTGCTCCGCAATCAGATCCTCCTCGCTCAAAAGCACGTCCACCCGCTTCCTCGCCGCCGACACAAGCCGCTTCCGATAAATCGTCGCGCACGCCGGAAACAACCCGTACCGCGCCATGTCCGCCCGAAACTCGTGCGGGCCCGCGATCTTCTCGCTCCCGTACGAGTTGTGATGGGCGAAGTTGTACCACATCGGCGCATTCCACTCCTGAAAACACCCGTACGCCGCCACCAGCGCAATTGCCTCCGGCCGCGTCTCGTTGAACGCAAGCTGATTGATCTCACCGAACACCATCGGACAACCCCGCACCGACGCCTGCGCCAGCCGCGAAACAAAGTTGTAATCGAACGACCGCAACTGACTCTGCTGCGAACCGAACCACACCGACGGATTCCTCGCATCGACCGCCCACACGTGCGCGTACATGTGATAATCCACAAAACCCGCCAGCTTCCCCACCGCCAGGTCCGGCAAACTGCACTGCAGGTCGCTCAACCCGATAAGCGGCCTCGCCCCGATCGACCGCAGATAGTCCCGCATGTGCGCGAAATGCCGCCGCTGAACCTCCAGCAGAAACCGCCGCGCGTCGTACACACGGCCGCGCCAGCCCATCTCGGTCACCGGCGGAAACCGCATGACGATCTGCACCTTCTCCGGCCGACGCACCGTCCCCGCCGACGGGTCCTCATCCTCACCCAGATTCGTCCGCCCGTCCTCATCGCTCCACGCCTTCGCCAGCGCCTCCCGCGAACCGTACCGCTCCAACAGCCACGCGTTCCAAAGCCGATCGAACGCCGGCTTCACACACGCCGGAATCCCAAACTTGAAATCGTGAAACAGCGTCCGCTCGTTGATGATCTCGATCGCCGCGATCGCCGGCTCGTCCTTGTACGCCAATCCGGTGTACGGATTCACGTGCGTCAGCAACTGCCGCGCGTACTCCTTCTCCAACTCCCGATTCGCCGGCAAGAGGAACGACGCCAGCGCATCCGAACAATCCGGATCGACCCCGTCGCCGGCCACAAACCCGCGCGTCCACCGCAGCGTCAGGTAGACGTAAATCCCCTGCTTCTTCAGGCACGAGACCAGGTAGTCGAACCGATCCATCGCCTCCGGATCAAGTTGCCTTGTGCTCTCGTGCTCGCCCCTTCCAAACACGCTCCACCGCCCGCCCACGTCGTCGATCGTGTTGCGAAACACGTTCACGCCCATCCACGACAGATTCTCCGCCAGCACCTCCGACTCCTCGTGCGTCGGAAACATCCACGTCGCGTTGATCCCCCAGCCGATAAACGGCGTCCCGTCCTCGAAAACGAATCCATCCCCGCGCGCCTCAATGAACCCGTGCCCGCCCGCCGGCCCATCGCCCAATCCGCGGCAATCCACAACCGACGCCTTCGGCCGCGCCGTCCACGACGGCGCGAACTCAAACCAGCCCGTCGTGTCCGTCCGCACCTCCTCCTTCGCCAGCGACGCCAGCGCCGGAACGCCGTCAGCCGCCGTGATCGCCAGCAGAAACACGCTGGTCTCCTCGTGCGTCGCCCGCGCCTCAATCTCGCGGATGCGCCGCTCCGGGTGCGGATTCGCCCACACCATCGCATAGACGCCGACCTCCGCTTCGCCGTTACTGCCGCGCCACGCCGCCTTCGCCCCGCTCAAATCCTCCGGATTCCACCAGTTGGCGATCTGCTCCCCATTGATCGCGGAAACTGCCACCTCCTCACCGTCCTCGTACGTGACGGTGTACCGGACCAACTCCACCGGCCCAGCCGGCGTCCACGCCGCTGTGTGCAGAAACACCAGCGCCGCCGCCTCCCGATCGACGTCCATGACAATCGAACGCGCCAACGGCGGCTGCCGCGAATTGCCGAACAACACCGCGTCGTGCCCGTTCGTCCCGCCGCCGATCATAAACGGCACGCCCAGCAGTTCCCCCTTCCCCGCAATCCCCCGCAGATCGTTGCCGCCCTGGTCAGTCCAGCCGTCGTCGCCGTCCCCGCCGTGCCCATCCGCGAAATCGCGATTGAAAAAACCCTCAATGACGATCGGCGAATACTCGACCGCCCGCGCCGAACTCGCCGCCAATGCCAACACCGTCGCTGCCAGGGCCGTCAGGCCCGCCACTCTCACGTGAACGCTCACCACCATCTCCCGGATGTCCTACCACGGACGAAACAGACCCTGATAGCCCAACGCAATATCGATCGCGTCAACGGCTTGTATGTGCCCGTCCACGAACGTCAGATTCGAACCCCGCTTGTGGCGTGTGAATTCCGGATAGTCGCGGACCTCACTGGCGAAATCCAGCGAATAGCCCATGTACGCCGACCAACGAGGACTCCCAGCCAACGCCACGTCCAGAGGCCCCCTGTCCCACACCGAGAATGTGGAATGCGACGAATCCGCCAACGTGCAGAACCGCGACGGCTCCGTAAGCTGCGAAACCCGGCTGATCTTCCACGTCAACACATTCTCGCCCCGCGTGCAGCCCTGATTCGCCCCGTATGACGTGTTGAACTGCGCCGGCCACCGCTTGCCCTTCGGATACACGATCCAACTGTGACTCTCCGGCGGATCCCGCGTCAACAAATACCCGTCCGACGGACACAGGCCGCTGGCCACCGGATAGTCGTAGTGCAGCCACGCGACCAACAGCGGATAGTCGTAACTCGGACGCGACTCCAGGATCACCGGCGACGGCAATGCCGCCCGATTCGGAAAACACTGATGGTTCTCATCGCAATACAACACCCACGCCGTCCCGTGCATCCGCAAATTCGACTGGCACACCACCGCCCGACCCGACTCCCGAGCCGCACCCAATGCCGGCAACAACATCGCCACCAACACCGCCACAATCGCCACCACGACAAGAAGCTCAATCAGGGTGAACGATCTCCCATCTCGCAATCCGGCACCCCAAGCCGGCAGACGCATCTGCCGCTTCCGCAAATCCGAAATTCGAAATCCGAAATTCGAAATCATCCTTCGTTCGCCTTCCCCGTCGACTCCCGAACCACTAACTCACTCGGCGCCCACACATCCCCGCCTTCACCGCCTCCGTTCCGGCAAAGCCGGTCAAGCCGCCTCACGCACTCCCGTCCGATCTCCCGAAAATCAATCCGCACGCTCGTCACCGCCGGAAACGCACCCGCCCGGTACGCCGGCAGCAGGTCATTCACAGCCGCCAGGCTCACGTCGTCCGGAACCCTCAGACCCCGCTCCGAAAGCGCCGCCATCACCCCCGGAGCCAGCGCATCCGCCATCACGATCACCGCCGTGAACGCCGCCCCGCGCGACCACAGCCCCTCAACCGCCTCGCGACCGCGATAGTCGATCACCCCCGTGTGAACCACCAACTCCGGCGCCACCGCAATCCCCGCCGCGCCAAGCGCCTGACAATACCCCTCAAACCGCCGGCGCGACCACGTCCACTCCAGCGGCCCGCCGATGCACGCGATCCGACGATGTCCCAATCCAACCAGATGCTCCACCACCATCCGCCCGATCGCCACGTCATCCGGCACAACGGCTGGGATGCCGTCCTCGCCATCCTCCAGCGCGCTGACCATCGGCACGTGCGCCGAAGCCAATACCCGCCGCACCTCCCGGTCCCGCTCCTGCACCAGCACCGCCCCGTCCACCCGCGACCGATCCACCATCGCCGCCGGCAACCGACCAGCCGACACCGCCTCCGGATCGTACTGGCTGAAGATCACGTGCCGACCCCCCGCCGATGCCTCCTGCTCCATCCCCTCCAACACCTGCGTGTACACCGGGTAATCCCCCAGCGGACGATCCGGACCCAACCGCCCCACCAGGTAACAATACACCCCCGCCCGCGCCCGACTTGCCCCGCTGACGAACGTCCCGCGACCCACGTGCGACTCGATCAAACCCTCCTGCCGAAGGATCGTCAGCGCCTTGTCGATCACCGTCTGACCCACCCGGTAGTCGCGCATCAACTCCCGCACCGTCGGCAGCCGGTCACCCGCCGACAGACCGCGCACCCGCCGACGCATGTCCGCCACCAGCGCCTCACTCGACCGTCCTGTCGCCGTCAAGTCCATCACAAATCACTCCATGTGCCACCCATTGTACCGATTGTACGGTACAATTCAAGCAAAACCCTGACTTGTATTTAATGACTTAAATCTCTGCGCCTCAGCGCCTCCGCGGGAGCTGCTCTTCCTCCCTGACCTCACGAAATTTGTATGATGATATGGTTGTCATACAAATTCATGACTTGTCCGCCGCCGCCGCATTTTTCCGCGCGCGGGCCGCGTCACGCTTCATCTGCGCGATCGTCTTGGTCGGAATCCGGGCCGCGCCCTTGGTCTTCTTCGTCCCCAGCCGCGGCTCTTTGGCCAGCCGCCGTTTGGCCGCGGGGATCGCTAACTTGTACTGCGGCAACCACTTGGCCTGCGCCACGAGCATCTCATCGGTCATCTGCCAGATCTCCGGCGGGTTGCACACAGCCGCCGTCAGCGGATCGTGCAGCATCGCCTGCTTGAGCAGCGTCACATCCCCCGCCACCGCCGCGTGCACCGCCATCCGCTGAACGTTAATCGATGCCAGACAAGTACTTGCGCACGCCATCGGCAGGTCGCCGACCTTCGGAATGTTCACCCCGTTACGATCCACATACCCCGGAACTTCAACGATGCAATCATCCGGCAGGTTGCTGATGCAGCCGTGGTTCTTCACATTAAAATGCCCGCGATAAACCCGTCCCGTTTCCAGCCCCTCAATGATGTAACTGCCGTGTTCACCGGAACGTACGCTCGGCGTGATCGGCTCGTCCTCCGCCTTCAGCCAGTTCGGAAAATCGGTCTTGAACCAGTTCCGCCCTTCCGTGGACACCCGCAAGTACCCGCCCGTTTCGCCGTTGATCCACGATGACATGTCGATCCACTTGCGTATCTCGTTGGGGCGCTTGCGATACCACGGCACGTACTCGGAAAGGTGGCCGTTGGATTCGGTGGAGTAGTAGCCGAATCGACGCAGCACGTCGATTCGGACCTTTTCGGTTTTGGCGTAAACCGGATGGCGTTCAAAGGCTTTAAGCAGTTCCTCGCCGGTGATTTTTCGGCCCTTGTAGAGGATCTGGATGTACCAGGTCTGGTGGTTGATTCCGGCGCAGATGATGTCAACTTCGCTGGGGTCTTTGGCGCCGAGGACGGTGGCGATCTGATGGTGGCCGCCGGCGACGCCGTGGCAGAGGCCGATGGTGTTGATGCCGCCGAACTCGATGGCGGCCCAGGTGTTCATGGCGTTGGGGTTGGCGTGGTTCAGGAACAGGACGTTGGGTTTGGCGACTTCGCGCATGTCCTTGCAGAAGTCCAGGACGCAGGCGATGTTCCGCTGGCCGTACATGATTCCGCCGGCGCAGAGGGTGTCTCCGACGCACTGGTCGATGCCGTACTTGAGGGGGATGTCGATGTCGGTCTGGAAGGCTTCGAGTCCGCCGACCCGTACGACGTTGAAGACGTAGTCGGCGTCGGCGAGGGCGCGTCGGCGGTCGGTGGTGGCGGTGATGGCGGCTGGGAACTTGTTGGCCTTCAGGTCCTTCTGGCAGAGTTGGGCGACCATGTCGAGGTTGCGTTTGTTGATGTCGGTGAAGGCGAACTGGGTGTCCTGGAGTTCGGGCACGGTGAGGATGTCGCGGAAGATGCGCCGGGTGAAGCCGACGCTGCCGGCTCCGATGAAGGCCACTTTGATTGCCACGAAACCGTCTCCTATAGGGTGTTTTTCGTCATGGTTCAGCCACAGCCGCCGCGGCTGTAAGGCGTTGGTTTATCATGCCTCGTTGGTGTTGGCAAGATATAATCGTCGGCTGGAGGATGTGGACTATGGCGAGGAAGAAGAAGGCGGCGGTTGAGGCGTTGGTTTTGTCGGATGAGCGGGTGGTGGAGCTGGCATTGGGGCTGGGGGCGAAGTCGGCGAAGGTGGTGCATACGCGGATGGTGGAGACGGGCAGTTGGGTACGGTGGAAGTGCCAGTTCGGCTGTGGGGCGTATGGGTCGAGTCTGGTGTGTCCGCCGCACACGCCGACGGCTGAGCAGACGCGGGCGATGCTGGACGAGTACACGCGGGCGGTGTTGTTTGAGGCGGGTCGGCGGGAGCCGAAGCGGATCGCGGCGGCGCTGGAGCGGGAGTTGTTTCTGGCTGGGTGTTACAAGGCGTTCGGTTTTGGGGCGGGGCCGTGCCGGCATTGCGAGCGGTGCGCGTTTGGGGAGGGGTGCCGGCATCCGTACGAGGCGCGGCCGGCGATGGAGGCGTGCGGAATTGATGTGTTCGCGACGGTGCGGAAGCACGGGTTTGTGATTGAGGTGGTGCGGGATCACCGGCAGGAGCAGCATTACTTTGGAATGGTATTGATCGAATAGACATACAT
The DNA here is from genome assembly GCA_012729815.1 of Phycisphaerae bacterium. Classification (NCBI taxonomy): domain Bacteria; kingdom Pseudomonadati; phylum Planctomycetota; class Phycisphaerae; species Phycisphaerae bacterium. Next base: position 7,244 of record JAAYCJ010000189.1, read on the forward strand.
CTTTCTGTATTATTATATGTATTGTTATATTGACAATATGCCGGTGGGTGCGTAGAATATACTGGAGAGAAGATGAGTACGGCGACGTTCGAATGGGATGACCGGAAGGATCGGCTCAATCGGGAGAAGCATGGTTGTCGTTTACGAAGCCCAGTACGCTTTCGTCGATCCGAAGCGCGTCATTCTTGAGGACGTGACGCACAGCAGGGAGGAGAAGAGATTCTATTGTGTCAGCGCCGTCCCGGACGGCATTTTGACGGTGAGGTTCACTTATCGCCAGGGCGTCATCCGCATCATTGGTGCGGGGTACTGGCGGAAAGGAAAGAGAATCTATGAAGACGAAAACAAACTACGAGGATAAGCCTCTGGGCAAGGTTCGAGTGGTCAAGGATTTCCTTCCCAAGCCGGAGGACCTGGTCCTGAAGGATGAGCAGGTGAAGGTGACGCTGTCGCTGACGAAGTCGAGCGTGGAGTTTTTCAAGAAGGAGGCGCGGAAGCATGGGACGCGGTATCAGAAGATGATCCGCGCGCTGGTGGACCGGTA
>JAAYCJ010000190.1 GCA_012729815.1 Phycisphaerae bacterium
CAGGGCCTGGTCGATCCGCACACGATCATCGTCAAACGCCGCGTGTCGGGCAAGACGAAGCGGTACGACGTGCAGGTCGACGAGCACCTGTACTACCGGAATCAGGGATGGGTGGCGTGGCTGGCTGACGATCCGCAAGCCGGCGGCCGCTGGTCGATGGAGTTTTCGCTGCGGAGCAAAGACGGACGGTTGGCCCAGGCCCCCTACCGCCCGATGGTCGGCGTCGGCGATGAGATCTTCTACAACGGCGATCGCTGGCGGCCGATCGCCACGCCGGGCATGCACCAGTTCCCGATCGCCATCGACTGGAACGGCGACGGCCTGATCGACATTATCTCGACGAGCCACTACTCCAACGTTCAGGGCATGCCGTGGGCCGGCGTGTTCTTCTGGCGGAACATCGGCGGCAACGCCAAACCGCGGTTCGCTCCGCCCTACCGGCTCTGCGCCGACGGCGTGGACCTGACCGACCCATCCAAGACGCACTGGAAAGGCGAGTGGAAGTTCGCCAAACGGCGCGATTTCATCAGCGAGTACTACATCCGCGTGGACTTTTTCGACTGGTTCGGCACAGGCCGGCAGGACCTCGTGACGGTCAGCCGCCAGGGGCAGATGCGCGTCTACCGCAACACCGGACGGCTGGACGAAGCCGGGCTGCCGGTGCTTCAGCGGGCGGTGGATATCGCGATCCCGAAGGTGCTGCCGCCGACGCCGTACCTGGGCCTGCGGGTGGTGGATTGGGACGGCAGCGGCCGGCCGTCGTTTATCCTGGGCTCGCCCTACGTCGAGGCTGGGATCGACAACGGCCAGATCTGGCTGATGCGAAACGTCGGCGGGACGCCGGAAAGACCGAAGTTCAAATCGTTCCCGCTGCCGCGTTCGAGTTTCTGGCGGCCGAAAGCCAGGTACGGCGACTGGCGGACGATCAACAACTTTCCCGACGGCCGGGCGTTCAGCTTCGATTGGTTCGACGTGGACGGCGACGGCTCCGCGGAACTGCTGATCCTGCACGGCAACCATCGGCCGGAACCGGCGATCGAGGTGTGGCGCAACGCGGGAACCGCGGACGAGCCGCGAATGACGCAGGATGGTTTCCTGCCGTGGAGCGTCGGCCGGATGAGCTGCGGTTTCCGGTTCGTCCGGAACGCCGCGTTCGACGGCTGCCTGGTCGGCACGGTCAATTCGGGCGGCGGCATGCGGTACTTCAAGCGGACGGGCGAAAATCCGTATGACGCCAGGAGCTACAAGGACGCCGGGCTGCTGCTCGGCGAAGGCGGCAAGGTGCGGCCGGAGGGTTACGTGCGGGCCTGGCCGATCGACGTGGACGGCGACGGGAAAATGGACCTGGTCTGCGGCGACGAGCCGGGCTTCATCACGCTGGTCAAGAACGTGGGAACCAGGGACCGGCCGGCGTATGACAATCCGCGCCGGCTTTGCGACAATCGCGGCAACGTGCTGCATCTGAGGCGGGAGAACATCCTGCACGATAACGACCTGGAGTGGAGCTGCGGACAGCTCAAGCCGCTGGTCTGCGACTGGGACGGCGACGGCCGGCTCGACCTGATCGTGGGCAATAACACGAACCGCATCCTGTGGCTGCGCGGCTACGACCCGCAGCGGAATCGCTTCACCGGGATGCACGAGTTGAAGGTGCGCGGGATGCTCGATCCGTTCGGGTGGCGCAAGGGCCAGATCGTGCTCGATTTCGACGGTGACGGCCGCTTGGAGCTGATCACCGCCGACTGGCAATACCGCGTGTGCATGTACCGCCAGAGCACCGAGAGCCCACTGCTGCTGGAGCCGCCGACGCCGCTGACGTATACCAACGGCAAACCGATCATGGTGGACACGATACCGCCGGCCATCTACAAGTACGGCATGATCAGCCTCGACGCGGTGGACTGGACGGGCAACGGGGTCTACGACCTGATCGTCTCGACGAACTACATGAGCAATCTGCTGGAAAACGTGGGCACCAACCAACAGCCGAAGTTCAAAAAGCCCAAGCCCTTCACGACGCCCGACGGCCCGATCGAGATCTGCCATCACGACAGCCACGCCAAGGCGGTCGACTGGGACGGCGACGGACGCGATGACCTGCTGATCGGCGGGGAATCCGGCACGATGTACCTGTTCCACCGCGATTGGCTGGCGGGTATAATGCACAGAGTCGAATCTGGAGAAGTCAAACCGATCCGATGAGCCAGGTCAAAGTCGGCATTTCGAGCGGCGCCCTGCAGGGCACGTACCTAGCCAGGCACCCGGTCCATGACCCGCTGGAGGCCGTGGTCTGCGCGTTCGAAAGCGGATCGACGCGAGTGGCGATGATCGGACTGGACCTGGTCCAATTGTCGGTGGGATTCTGCACGCGGGTGCGGCGGCGAGTGGCCCAGCGCTGCCAATTGGCCCCAGAGGCGGTCATCACCCATTGCACGCACACGCACACCTCGCCGGGCCAGAACGAGCTTCTGGAGGATGGCCTGGCCGACTGCCTGGCCGGGCTGGTCAACGACGCCTTCTGCTCCGCGGAGCCGGTGCGGATGGCGTATCGCCAGGTCGATACCGGGCGGCGATACAACGTCAACCGCCGCCGTCCCATGCCGCGCGGGCTGGGAAGCCTGACGATGTGGCTGGGCTTCGATGACCATCAGGGCGACCCGGACGGCGGACCGGTCAACCGGGCCCGGCTCGAGCACTGGCTGGGCCGGCCGGTCGGCGAACCCGATTTTCAGGGCCCGATGATCTACAACGGTCCGACCGACGGGTTGCTGCAGGCGGTGTTCTTCCAGACCCTTTCCGGCCGGCCGATCGGCAGCATTGTCCGCTACAGCGCGCATCCGTGCATCGCCGGCCACACCACCCAGCGGCGGTACAGTGCCGACTTTCCGGGTGTGGTGCGCCGACGGATGGCTGAGGCGTTTGGCGGGACCTGCTGCTTCCTGACCGGACCGTGCGGCAACCTGGCCCCATGGGAACAGGGCCGCTGGCCCCAGCCGAAATTCCCCGAAAACGACCTGCAGACCAGCGTGCCGTGGTTCCCGCACCAGGAGGCCAATGCGTGCCATCTGGAGGTGCGGCGGATTGGCGACGGCCTTGCTGAAACCCTGATCCGCGAACGGCTTGAGGACGCGGAATTCACCGCCGCTGAGGATCTGAAATTCTCATCAGAGCAGGTCAGCCTGCCGCTGCGAAACGACCTGGTGGCCAATGGCGATGAGGCGCTTCGGCGCGCCGCCATCCTCAAGGAGGAGTTCCTGCGTATCCGTCACGCCGAATCGTTGAGTGAGCTCAAGCAACTGGCGGATAA
>JAAYCJ010000191.1 GCA_012729815.1 Phycisphaerae bacterium
AAAACGATGGTGCAATCCTCTCGCGAGCGTCCGGCGATTTCGAATGCGAAGCAGAGCACTCGGCCGTCATTGAGCGTGCGGCGGGCGAAGGCGATTCGGTCGTCATCGAGCATCTTCACTCGCGTGTGATCGAAAACCTCCTTGAGAACCGTTTCGTGATCGCCGATCGGCTGACCGAGCACGTCGGCGACGACCGCTGAGTCAATTCCTTCCACCGTCGGCAGTTGCCCGACCGTCACGACCGTGCCGCCCGATTTGACGAACGCCTCAAGCCGCTTCCACAGCGCCGGATCGATCGCATCGATCTGCGGTAGGATCAGCGTTGCGAGCCGCAGGTCGCCCCAGGCCAACCCGTCGCTTCCGATCATCCCGTCCTCGATTGCCGTATCGAACACGTACTCGCAGTCCAAGCCGATCTCGACCAGCCGGCGGGTCAGCGCGTCGAACGCCCGCTGGTGCCGCTGGAAGAAGCTCTCCGGCTCGAACTGCGTGCGATTGTTCGCCGCCCACAGCGCCCGGGTTGGCACGATCAGGCCCACCTCGCACACGCGTCGCCCGGCTGAGAGCATCGCGCCCAGCCGCGCCGTATAGTCGCTGTAGCGATGCATGTATCGCCACCACGGGCTCTGGAAGAACTCGGACGGCGGGCACTCGTGCACCCGGCCGCCGCGAAGCGTGTAGTAGAAGCCGTGGATGCACGTGAGGTTCGTTCCCATCACGTAGAGGTAGTCGGTGATCCGCTTCATGTCGGCCAGTGTCAGTCCCCATCCGGTGGCGGCGAAGTTCTCGCAGACCACGTGCGTGCGGTGGTGCAGGTCGGCGATGCCGGCCGCCACCTTCACCGTCCGGAACACCGGCACATCCAGGTCCGCCTGGCGGCTGCACCAGTCCGTCCCGGGCACGTGCATGTGCCGCAGGGCGGAGTACAGGTCGGCCTGGTAGTGCGTGGCGAACTCCTCGCAGACGACGTGGCCGGTGTAGGCGATTCCATGCTCCTCGCACCAGCGGCCGATCGGCTCGTGATACGACCGGCGATACAGTTCCGCCACCCGCTGCCAGTAGTCTCGCCGCGTCGCCTCGGCCTGCGGCCCGTCGGCCACCAGGTGGATCAGCTTCTCGATGCCGAAGTCCTGCTGGAGCTCGGGCGTCCAGGGCAGGCTGGTGGTGATCGAGCGGGCGAAATCGTAGCCGTAGTCGAAGTCGTAGACCACGCCCACCTCATCGGTGAAGATGCCGATGATCACGTCGCCGAAATATTCCTTCAGCCGTTCGTAGTAGACCTCGTGCGTCAGTTCCATGAACCTGGCCACCGCTTCGGGCTTGAGCAGGTCCACGTAGCCTGGCAGGCCGGTGGCGTCGGCGTGGCCCTCGACGCAAGAAAGATAAATGTCCGGCTCGTTGAGGCAGAACCACGCCACCGCCCAGCGTCCATCCGGCAGATCCGGGCTGTCGTGGTCGAACGTCAGAATCCGGTCTCGCTCGGCATCCCACGCCTGAACGCACAGGAACTGACCATCGCCCAGGTCTTCCGGCCGGTCGAGCTTGGCCGGCCCGTCGACCTGCCGATACGCATACCGCAGAAACCGCATCCGGTACTCGGGGAAGTCGCGAATGATCCGACCGGCCACCGTGCCGCTGGGCCAGTTGTACTCGTCGTACAGCCAGACCTTCATGCCCAGCCGCTTGGCCTCGCGGCAGGTGTGGTCGACCATCGCCAGGTATTCCTCGCCCAGGTAGGGTGTGACCAGGGCGTAGCGGGGATGGATCAGCACTGCCATGATCCTCTGGGCTCGGCACTGTTCGAGCTGCCAGGTGATCTCCTCAGCGGTCATGCGGCCGTTCCAGAACCAGAACGGGTACGGACGGAACTCGTCGGGCGGCGACGCAAAAATAGACTCGATGTTCATAATTCCCTCATGTTTTCGGACTGTATCACAGGCCGCGATCATAGCAGTCCAGCAGGCGGATGGCCAGACCCTGGCGGTGTGGCAACACGACGGCTTGACGCGGGCCTGGTCACATTGGAATTGTTTTATCTTGGTTTTTGCGTTGTCTGGAGGAACTAAATCGGGTACTGTATAGATTGCGCCGAGAGGTGGTCAGGGTGTCGGGAAAAACTCGACGCATCCTGTCTTTGGGGCTGGGATGCCCGGGTCGGGGCCGAGTAGCGATTGCAGTCTCAGCTTGAGTTTTCTACTTCGGGCGCCTCGTCCCAAGGGTGATACGGTCCCACGCCTCATGCGGGCTTGCTTCTGATTGTGTTATGTGTGAGTGACGTAACGTTGGGTCAGGGATTGGGAGGCGTGCTATAATGGGGGCATTGTGCCATGTTTTTTTCCGAGGAAGTCTGGGGGGCCATTCGCGGACGGTTCGCCCTGTCGCAACGGCAGGGCCAAGTGATCCGGGCCTTGTGCGACGGAAAGACGGACAAGCAGATCGCAGCCGCTCTGGGGATCAAGCCGCCAACTGTTCGACTGTATCTTGCTCGCTGTTGCGAGAAATGCGGGGCTGAGAATCGGACGGAACTGATCCTGCGGGTTCTGGGAGAATTCTGTCGTGGTTGCCGGGCGGAAAGCTGTCCGCTGATGGACCAGGGCGTGTCGGATCGCGCCTTGGTTCTTACGGACGGGCATCGGTAATTCCGATATCATCGGAATTACCAGTGCACAAAACGCCGATCTTGGTGCGATGAAGTTTAATGTCCTTCGGTAAAAGGCTATCGGGCCTACTGAGGCAGGGCGGGGAGGCGGCAACGTTTCGTTCCCGCTCTGAAATTGCATGGACGATGAGAAGCAGAACAGGGAATTCGGGGTTTTCACGGAACAGAATTGGACGACCGTCTCCCATCGTCACGCTCTTTCCGGTCGGCAGGTGGAGATACTGCGTCTCCTTTTCTGCGGCCTGCACGACAAGGACATGGCGGATCAGCTTGGGATCAGTTTCTCGACGCTGCGGACGCACATGGATCATTTGTTTGCCAAGTTCGGGGTCGAGGACCGCAACGAACTGATCCTGGCCGTCTTCAAGAGCGGGATGGAGGCCTGCCGGTGTCGGGTGTGCCGGAGGCTTGTCCAGGAACCGAAAGGCGAAGCGTCGGCCTACGATGAAGCCAGTCCTTCACAATGACAGCGTGCGGGGGCTGTCAGGTGACGCGACCCATGGGACTATAGGCCATTCGTCTGCCTGGGCGAGCATTCATCATCCGCAATTGTGCTAGTATTACTATTGCCGAATTGTACAATCGCAAGAATTCCTTATCATCGCAATCTGAGAGAGCAGACTAGATGAACACTTGGGAGAGAGGCCCGCGCGGCGCGGGCCGTCTCCCAAGTGTTTTTTTATGGGCGTAATAGAGAATTTGGTTCAGGAGGGCACAAGACCGGGGCTTTCGGGAAAAGACCTGGCCGATGAGGAAAGGAGGTGGGATCGACCAGTGATCGCGAAGTATGGTTCCACGTATTACGCAAATTCGTCAAATGATGCTGGAGCCCCGAACATGCTGCCAGTTGACGCTATGTCGGGTGATAGCCATCTAGCCGCGGTTCCCGAGCTGGCGACGCTGGCCTTGCTCGTCTTGGGAGCGGGGCTGCTGGGAAGGCGTCGGCGGTAGCACCAACGGTTACGGGCAGACACGAAGCCAGAGGGTCGCGCGGGTGCGCGGCCCTCTTTGTTTGCCTGGCGTCAGGAGGGCTCGCCTACGGCAGGGATCGTTCGGGGTGGTTGAGGAACTCTCTTCATTTTCTCGGAGGCCGGATCGAGCACCTTTCTCCAACGCACCTGCGGTGCAGCACAGGCAGCCATCCCCAAAAAGGTGCTCTCAACCGTCCCCTATTCTACCCGACCCAATGTCTCACTTCGTGGGAAACACTACAAGCCCTGCCCCATCGCGTCTGACGCCTCCGCATCGTGGATATTATCGGACCTGATAGCTCCCCCGTTGCCGCCCATCCTCAATAGTGATATCAGTAATAGTAATAGGTAGGTGCCAAATACTTGCAATAGACAACCTATTTCGATATACTCCATCCATATGTTCGTGAGGGAGCAGCTGGGAAGAAAGGGGGCGATCCATCTACTACTCGGCTTTTAGTCCGGCTTGTAGTTCGCTTGAGAGAGAACGCCAGGGAGAGAGACGGAATTGGTCTGCCTGGGGTTTTTGATGCGCCGTTTTCGGGCCCAACGGGTCTTATTCATCCAATTTATCGGAGAGAAAGGAGTTTGGATCAGATGAGGGAAAGAACAGTCAGGTCAGGAAAGGAGCAAGAGTTTCCCGGAGGAATCGCAGGGCGAACCTCCAGACAAGCAAAGGAGCGAAAGCAAATGGGACGAACTGGTTATTATATATTTTGTCTTTTGGTGGCGGTGGGGTTGTTGGCGGGGCCGGCCCAAGCCGCGCTCATCGAGACGGCCGACATCATGGCAATACCCGCGGGCGTAACCGGGTCGGGCAACGGCACGCTGGATCTGCGGATGTTCACTTTTTCGGGCTCCGAGATCACGAATGTGGCCGAAGATTTCAACGGTGACAACGGCAACAACACACTGCCGAATAGCGGGGGAGACGACACCAACGGGTTTGTCGAATCGTACGTCACCACCGCCGGCGAGTTGAAGGCATTTTACATTCTCAACTTCCCGCCCGACTCGGTTCATGAGATTATGCTATGCTTGGATCTCAATGAAACCGGTGGCGGCATGCCGAACAACACGTTGGCGAAACTGGACATCGTCCTCAATCCGACGAGCATCCAGGGCAATCCCGATCCGCTCGGCGATGTCCTTGGCGTCGGGCAGGCGGCGATCGACCAAGTCTACACCGGCGGGACGATCATCGCCAACCTGGACCCGGAACCCGCAGCGAACCTGCCCGTCAACAGTCAAGGGGCGGGCTTCGCGGACTATGCCATCTTTACGGGGATCAATCCCTTCGACCTCAATGACAGCGACGTACTGCTGTTCAACATCAGCATGAACACTCTCAACAATGGTGCGGAGGAGATATTCCTCAGCGGTGACTACGCGCCGAGCGATGTTCCTGAACCCGCTACGCTCGGGCTGCTGGTGCTCGGTGCGATCACGCTGGTGTGGCGGCGGAAATAGCCGCAACCGGCACAACGCCAATTCCAACGGGCGAGCCTTCGGACTCGCCCGTTTGCTTGCGCGGGTCCTGCTCGGCTCGCACGTCTCAGCCTGTGCCCAGAGGGCGTCACTCGTCATTGACAACTTGGCTGGCACCTGCCGGCGGGTGGTGCCGTGGATACGAGTGTCGGCCTACGGCAGGAACCGCTCGGGGTGGTTGAGGAAGTCTTTGTAGACTGTGTAATAGTCCGTCTCGCGGTAGCTCACCGGCTGGACGGTCGAGTGATCGAACGAGAGGATTTCCGCTTTCGGCAGGGCCAGCAGGATCGGCGAGTGGGTGGCGATAATGAACTGGGCGTGGCCCGCCTCGGCGTTCTCGTGGAGGATGCGCAGCAGGGCAAGCTGGGTGCGCGGTGAGAGGGCGGTTTCCGGCTCATCGAGCAGATACAGACCGGGAATCTTGAAGCGGCTGGAGAAAAAGGACATCAGCGACTGGCCGTGCGACTGAGTCAGCAGCGACTGGCCGCCGAAGTACTCGAAGAGCCCCGGATCGGCCGCCGCCCAGGAGTCCAGCAGTTCCGAGAAGTGGCGGAAGATCTGCGAGGCGAAAAACGCGCCCGGCGTCGGGCCATCCGTCCACTCGGCGCTCAGCCAGTGGTGAAGCTTGTCCTCGTGAGGGTTGAAACCGGCCCGGGCGATGCCGTTGTTCTTCCAGATGTGAATGCCGGCGGCGCGGGCCAGGGCCTCCAGCAGCGTCGATTTGCCCGAGCCGTTCTCGCCGACGAAGAACGTCACCGGCGACCTGAATGCGACCGACGGCGTCCGCTGAAGGATCGGCAGGCTGAATGGATAGCACTCACGAGCGGGAAACGTATCCGAACGGATTGCGATCGCCTTGAGGTGCACGGGCATCAGCGTCCCTTCGCTTCCGATGAGGCCTCAACGTCCGTGGCCTTCCGGGTGCTCCGCGGCACCGGGTTCTGCTCGTACAGGGGCAGCGTGTCGGCCGTCGCGGCGTCCCAGCAGTACGTACAGAGCTTCTCTTTGGGCAGGCCGATCGCCTGGACCAGGTTGTCGAGGGTTTGATAGCGCAGGCTCGTGAGGCCCAGCCGGTGGCGGATGCGTTCGACCAGGGCGCCGAACGGTTCGCTCCGGCTGCGGGTGAAATCGAACAGACAGGCGCCCTCCTTGCAGCCGAGTTCCTGGGCGGCCCGCCGGGCGGCCAGGTCAAACACCGAACGCGACCGCGAGAAATTCAGGAACGGACAGCCGAACACCAGCGGCGGACAGGCCGGACGCATGTGGACCTCGCGGGCCCCATAGTCGAACAGCCGACGGATCGTGTCCGTGAGCTGCGTGCCGCGGACGATCGAGTCCTCGCAGAACAGGAGCCGCTTGCCCTGGATCAGTTCGCGAACCGGGACCAGCTTCATCCGGGCCACCAGGTCGCGAACCCGCTGATCCTGCGGCATGAAGCTTCGCGGCCAGGTGGGCGTGTACTTGGTAAACGGCCGGCCGTAGGGAATGCACTTGGCGTTGGCGTAGCCGATCGCGTGCCCGGTGCCCGAGTCCGGGATTCCCGCCACCAGATCGACCTCCACGTCGTCGTCCCGGGCCAGCATCGCCCCGGAGCGGTTCCGCGAGACCTCCACGTTGACACCCTCGTAGGTCGAGGCGGGAAAGCCGTAGTAGACCCACAAGAACGAGCACATCTGCATCTTCTCGCCGGGCGGGGCCTTCTGCTCGACGCCGTCTTCGGTGATCAGGACGATCTCGCCCGGACCCAGATCGCGCTCGATCTGGTAGTCGAGGTTGGGAAACGCGCACGTTTCCAACGTGACGGCGACGGCGTCGGGTTTTCGGCCGAGAATGATCGGGGTTCGCCCCAGACGGTCGCGGGCTGCGTAGATTCCGTGGTTGGTCAGCAGGAGGATCGAACACGAGCCCTCGATCATCTCCTGGGCGAAGCGGATGCCGTCGGTGAACGTTGCCTGCTGGTTGATCAGTGTGGCGACCAGTTCGGTCGGGTTGATCTCGCCGCCGGACATCTCGGAGAAATGCGTCGTTCGCTTCTCGAACGCCCTTTGCGCGAGTTCCTGCAGATTGGTGATCTTGCCCACCGTGACGATCGCGTAGGTTCCCAGGTGCGAGCCGATGATCAGCGGCTGGTCCTCATAGTCGCTGATCACGCCGATGCCGCGCGTTCCGTGGAGTCGGGGCAGGTCGTCCTCAAACTTCGACCGGAACTGGGCGTTGGTGATGTCGTGGATGAACCGCGCAAAGCCGTCCGAATTGGCGACGGCCAGACCGCCGCGGCGGGTCCCGAGATGCGAGTGATAGTCGGTCCCGTAGAACAGGTCGGTCACACAGTCACTGCGGGATGCGACGCCGAAAAAACCGCTCATGGTCGAGCCTCCAGGGTCGTGGTTCGGTAGCCGTGGGTTGTCGAGCCGCAGGGACGATAGGCGCGGACACTGCCGAAGGTTGTGCGACTCGCCCCCAGTATAGGTGCACAACCGGCGGCAGGCAATACGGTGCCGCAAAGGAATCTCCTTTTGGCAACTTATGTTTTATGATTTGCCGCCGATGACGCTTGATCCGTCCGGGCCGGATGGCTTAGAATGCGCGACACCGGGGGACAAAGGCCATGCGAACCGAGGCAGTGAAATCTCATCGAGAGGCGGATCTGATGGGGCAGGATGCGGTGCTCTTGGACGTCTGGGATCGGATCGTGAGCGAACTGGCGCAGTTTCAGGACCAAGCCTCCGCCGTCGCCCGCGGCCAGGTCGTCAACGCGATTTCCGGGTCGCCATGCGGCCAGGATACCGGCTGTGCCGCGAAGGTGTTCGCGGTCGAATACGCCCGAACCGCCAAGCCGCAATGGCGCGACCGTGCCGAAGCGGCCCTGACGGCGATGGACCAAGCCGACCCATACGGCGGACTGCCCGAACCGGTCTGGGACGTTCTGGGCTGGCACGATAATCCCGGCAGCGTCTACGTGACCGGGACGACGCTCGACGCGATCTGGTCGGCCCGGCGCATCTTGGGTTGTGAACTGGGTTTGGAGCAAGGTCGGCGGCTGATGGACTACCTGTGGACCTGCCGCGTGGGGCCGGGCCTGTTCGCCCACGACACGATCCGTCCCGGGGTCAAGATGCCGCCGATCCAGAACATCGCCGCCTTTGCCCTGTACATGATGACCGTGATCGAACAGGCGCCCTCCGCTGCGGATCACCCGATCCTGGGCGACCGGGATCCCGCGATTTGGCACCTGCTGGCGGGTCAGCGACGGGATGGCCTCTGGCCATACCACACCCAGGGGCTGGCCGGCCGTCTCGGCCTGCGCTGCCCGCTGTTGGCCAGGTTCGGACGGTTCAACGAAACCTGGCGTGAAGCGGACTTCATGCACCATTGTCTGGTGCTCTACTATCTGGGCAAGACGGCGGCGATGCGCCAGCACCGCCGGCTTGTCGATGGGGTGAGGCTGGGCTGGTCGTTCGTGCGGGAGAACCTGGAACCGGTCGGCCAGGACGAGCTTCGCTGCCGGTGGTCCTGGGAAAAACGGCCGTGGGGGCCTCGCTACTGCAACTACAGCGACACAAATACCTACTTCCTGATCCTGGCGTGTCTGCCGGTGATGAGGGAACTGGGCATAGTCGATCAGCTCGAGGCCGATCGGGTGGGACAGGGAGTGGTTAACCACATCAGCCGAGCCCTGCTGAACGAGGAGGGCCGGCACCCCTCGATCCGCCCGGCTGAGGGACCGGTCGAGACCATACGGTGCATCCTGCCGATGGTCGAACAGAGCGTCGCCTGGAAGGGCAGCCTCCTGGCCGACTGGCTTGAGTACAACGGCGGGCGGTTGTCCGGAGGGCTATCCGCCTCCGGCGGATGAAGCTTTAGAGATTCCCGCCCGACAATGCTCGCCCAACGTGATTCCGGCGTCAGAATCGTCTATCGGAATTGCCTGCGACGCATTCCTGTGTATAATAACTCAAACTTGTTTTGCATAAAACGGTATTCCAGAGGAGACCGACGGTCATGACGGAGATTCTGTTGAACGGCGAGTGGGAGCTTCGTGAAGAGCCGCTGACGACAACGGCGGCGGACGCTGAGAAGGTGGCTGGGACGGCGGATGGATGGATCGCGACCCCGGTGCCCGGCGATATCCACCAGGGGCTGATCGCAGCGGGCAGAATCGACGAGCCGCTGCTGGGGATGAACAGCTGGGACTACCACTGGACCGAGGACCGCTCCTGGTGGTACCGCAAGCAGTTTGCGACCCGCAAGGAATGGCTCAAGGGCGACGGTGTCGAGCTCCAGATCGGCGGCCTGGACGCCGATGCGCACATCTGGCTCAACGGGACGCTGCTGGGCCGCCACAAGAACGCGTTCTATCCCTTCGTGGCGCGGGTTGAGCAGTTGCTCAAGCCTTCGGGCCGGAACGTCCTGCTGGTCCGGCTGACCACCGGCGTCAAGGAACTGAATGCCGACGACGTGGCGAGCATGTCGATGCTGGCTCCGACCGAATCCCACAACGGCAAGCCGGAACGGGGCGACCCGCTGCGAATCTTCGTCCGCAAGCCGCAGTATTCGTGGGGATGGGACTGGAGCCCTCGCGTGCCCACGACCGCCATCGCCGGCGACGTCAAGCTCCGCGTGCTCGACAAGCTGGTGGTGCGCGACGTGCACGTGCTGCCGCAGCGGCAGGGCAAGGACGTGCAGTTGACCGTCGCCGTGGCGGTGGATTGGATTCACGACTGGCAGACCGCTGAGGGACGGGTGGATTTGACGATCACCGGACCCGACGGCAAGAAGATCAAAGCCGGCTGCGAGGTGTTCCTGCGTTCCGGGATCAACCGCTATCCGATCGAGGTCACCGTCAAGAACGCCCAGCTCTGGTGGCCCAACGGCATGGGCGAGCCGAACCTCTACACCATCGAGGCGACCGCCGCCGCCCAGGGCGCGACGGCCGTGTACCCGAAGTTCGACTACGGAATCCGCTTCGTCGAACTCGACACCAAGGACAAGTTCGCTCTCGTGATCAACGGCGAGAAGGTCTTCTGCAAGGGCGGCAACTGGATTCCCGCCGACACGATCTACGCCCGCGTGACGGACCAGAAGTACGAGGCCCTGGTGCGCGAGGCGCAGCAGGCCAACTGCAACATGCTGCGGGTCTGGGGCGGCGGCCTCTACGAAGGCGATGCGTTCTACAACGCCTGCGACCGCTGCGGCATCATGCTGTGGCACGATTTCATGTTCTCGGTGGCGCCCTATCCGGACCACCTGGAGTGGTTCCGCGAGGAGGTCCGCCGCGAAGCGGAGTTCCAGACCGTGCGGCTGCGGAATCATCCCAGCGTCGTGCTCTGGAGCGGCGACAATGAAAACAACTGGTTCCTGGCCGGCCACTGGCGAGTCTCGACCCGCGGCGGCTTCTATCTCTACAACTACCTGCTGCCGGAGATCGTGCACCGCAACGTGCCGGATGTGCCGTACTGGAACGGTTCGCCCTACGGCGGCGAGGAGCCGAACTGCGAGCAGGTGGGCGACCGGCACCACTGGTGGGACTGCATGATGAACCCGGAGATGGAGAACCGGATCACCCCGGAAAGGTACGACGCGTGCGGCTCGAAGTTCATCTCCGAGTACGGCTACGTCGGCGCGCCGGTCAAGGAGAGCGTCCAGACCTACATGGCCGGAGCTCCGTTCGACCGCTACAGCGAGCTTTGGCTTCACCACAACAATGCGTTCGAGAAGGAAACCGTGGACGCCGGCATCACCAAGCACTACAAGGACGCCCGCGAAATCTCCGAGGAGGAATACTTCCTCTACAGCGGTCTGACCCAAGGATTGATGTACGGCTATTCGCTCGAGACGTTCCGTTCGCGGCCGGACTGCCACGGCGGGATCTTCTGGATGTACAACGACTGCTGGGGCGAGGTCGGCTGGACCATCATCGACTATTACCTTCGCCGCAAGATCTCGTGGCACTTCGTCCGCCGGGCGTTCGCTCCGGTGCGTCTGATCCTCCGTGAGACCGACGGGGTCGTGCGAATCACGCTGGCCAACGACACCCGCGAGCCGGTCAAGGGCGCCGTTGTGTTCGGCCGGACATCGCTGGACGGCAGGAACACCAAGTTTCGCGAAAAGGCGTTCCAGGCCGGCCCGATGGCCCGGACCGTGATCGCCACGTTCAAGCGGGACCAGGCGGACCCAGCCGCCAACCTGTGGGTGGCCCGGGTCAAGGGCAGCCGCGACATCCTGCCCGCGATCCTGCGGAGCACCGACTTCCGGAACCTGGCGATGCCCAAACCGAAGCTGTCGCTGAAGGTCGAAAAAGCCGGCAAGGGCCAATGGAAGGTGCGGGTGGCCAGCGACGTCTACGCCCACGCCGTGCATCTTGGCCTGCCCAAGAACGCCGCGAGCGATGAGGACTACTTCGACCTGCTTCCGGGCGAGAGCCGGGAGGTCCTGGTCCGCTGCGCCGGAACGCTGAGCGCGAAGAACGTCACGCTCACCAGCGTGGTCTAGGATTGGGCAAGGGCCGCGACCGCGCGGGAGCAGGCCTTTCCGCTCAGCTTACGCTTGATCTGCTGCTCCTGTGCCGCTAGGGTAGGACCAACCACGATTTTCAGGAGCGGCAGTGATGAGTATGAACGAGATTGTGCTGGCCCCGGACTTCATCCAGGGCGCGGTGTCTATCGAGCAGAAGGACGGGCACCTTAGACCGTGGCGGCTGCCCGTTGACCGGTTGGGTCTGTTTCCTTCGCCGGACGATGGACTGGTGCTCCGGGCTCAGATGCCCGCCGGGGTGCGGGTGCGATTCGAGACGCAGGCCCGCAGGGTGGGACTATCATTTGCGCCGCTGATCGGCGAGGCGAAGTTCGACCTGGTGATCAACCGTCAGGTTTTCCAGACGACGACGGTTGGCGCGGGGGAATACGTGGCCGTTTTCGAGGACCTTCCGGCGGGCCTGAAGACGGCTGACATATGGCTGCCACCGGATGTTCCGGTCGGCCTGCGCTGCCTGTTGGTCGCCGGTGACGCCAAGCCGGCCGCGGACCGCCGCAGGAAGTGGATCGCCTACGGCAGTTCGATCACCCACTGCTGCGGCGCCCACAGCCCGGCCCGGACGTGGCCCGCGGTGGCCGCTCGGAAGGCCGATCTGGATCTGACCTGTCTCGGCTACGGCGGGCAGTGCCACCTCGACCCGATGGTGGCCCGGATGATCCGCGATCTGCCGGCGGATTTCGTTTCGATGAAGGTCGGAATCAACATTTATGGCGGCGGCAGCCTTTCCCCTCGCACGTTCAAAGCCGCCGTCATCGGGGCTGTGCAGACCATTCGCGAGAAGCACCCGGCGATTCCCATCGCCCTGATCTCGCCGATTATCTCCCCGCCGCGCGAAAGCACAGCGAACGCGGTCGGTCTCACGCTTCAGCTCATGCGGGACGAAGTCCGCGAAGCCGCCGAGCGCCTGGCCGCCCACGGCGATGGGAATATCCACTACTTCAGCGGCTTGGACCTGTTCAGTGATGATATGGTTGAGGCCTACCTGCCGGACCTGCTGCACCCCAACGGCGACGGCTATGAACTGATGGGCGAGAACTTTATCAAGACGGTCCTGTCCCGCATCAGAATCTAATCCGCTGCCGGCTGGGTGGTTTTCCGATCCGTCAGTGTGATCAGCGAAATCTCCGGTGGGCAGAGGAATCGGATCGTCGGCGCCTGTCCCTGTTCGTGTCCGACGCCGCGGCTGACGTAGATCCGGTTGCCCCGATGCGTGTGCAATCCGCCCGCGGCGATTGCGGCGGGTACGCGGCTGAGCGTCATCAGTGGGCCGATCAGCGGAAGCTGCACCTGTCCGCCGTGCGTGTGGCCGGAGACCACCAGGTCGATCCGCGAGTTTTCCGGCAGCTCCAGCACCACGTCAGGCAGGTGGCTGACCAGGATGCGGATGTCATCGCCCGGGTCGGTCAGCAGCGTCTCGATTGTCTTGCGGGCTTCGGATGATCCATAGTTCAATCCCACACCGCCGACGGTGATCCGCCGGTCGCCCAGCGTGAGCCGGACGATATGGTTGTCCAGAAACCGCACCGACGTGCCCCGCGTGGCCTGCCGGAGTCGCTCGCGCGTGTCCACGTTGCCCGCGGTAATGAACGCATCAGTCGGCAACAGACCCAGGAGTTCCCGCAGTTCGGGCAGTTCCTGCTCGAACGAGAGATATCGGCGGTGGAAGAGGTCGCCGGGCAGCAGGATCAGGTCCGGATGTTGGGCCAGGAGCCGTTCGACCGCTTCTCGCTCGTAGACCGAGACGTCGGCGGTCTGAATGTCAGCCAGTACGCCAATGGTCAGCGGCGAGTTGCCTACCCGCCCGGCCGGCAGCACCACCCGCGCGGTCTCCAATCGCAGCCGATAGGACTCAACGAATGTCGCGTAGATCCCGACCGGAGCGGCCAGCACCGCCAGCACCGCCGCAACCAGCATCGGCTTGGTGAACCGCCGGTACGCCGCCAGATGCGAAGCCAGCAGCACCACGCCCAGCAGCGGCAACGCGACCACCATGTCGAGATACAGCAGCCGGATCACCCCGAATCCGTCGAGCCCGACCGTTCCGAGCAGGGGAAGTTTGATCAGGAATACCACGCCCATCGCCGCCAGCGCGAGCAGTCCGCGAGCCAGCCCGATCTTTGGCTGCGGAACCGATTCAGCCGTCGGCTGCCGTCGGTACAGTGTCACGGCCAGGGCGGCCGCCAAGTCGATCGCGGTTGCTATCCAACTGACGACGATGAACGTCTCGTAGCTCATGTCAGATCCCCCTGCGGAAACGGATGAACAACTCGATGCCGTCGATCCGGACGGTGCGCTCGGCTGAGGATGACACGCAGAGTTCGTTGGTTCCTTGTCGGATCGGAACTTCTTCGTACACGCCTTTTCGGCCGACCGGCACTTCCTTGCCGTTCACACCGAGTTCGAGCCGCTCGTAAGCTTCCTCCTCGGCAAGCGTCAGGTTCAACCGAATCTGCTCCACCGTGTCTCGCCGCCGGGCGTACTCGAGGTCGTCGGCGACCACCATGCGAAACGTCCGCGACTCTCCCGGCGCCACCTCGACGGGCAGCGGCTTGGTTCCGCCGCGCTCGACGGTCAGGTCGGACGTGTCGCGGGTTATCAGGTAATGCTTGTCCTTGGCGACCAGGCTTTGCGGATCGCCGATCTGGCGCAGGGCCTCGAGTTCCCAGTCGGTATACGGATTGTCGCGTCCGGCGGCGCGGTGGCAATCGTAGTTGAACAGGTAGATCGCCTGAGCGCCCTGGTGATGCAGCGCCGCCGCGGCCGCCCGCAGCGTCTCGATCGTGGCGCGGCCGCCGTAGCCTTTGACCGCCGGTTCAATTCCGCCGGCGATCAGGCAGCCTGACGCTCGGGCCAACTCGCGGAAAGGCACCAGGTCCACGCTCGTGTCCAGGTATCCGCCGTCCATGGGAACAAAGACGTCGGCCAATCCTTCGGAAATCCATGTCTCCACATCCAGGCCCTTGGCTCGGGCCAGCCCGATGGTCGGAGGGATGCGGTAGGCCAACGTGATCGGGCGCCCGCGTCTCTCAGCGATCGCGTTAACCGCCCGCCGGACCCGGCGCACGAACTCGGTCATCAGCGGCATGCCTTGGGTTTGGCAGCCGGGCTTGAAGAACCACGGGCCGCGCTGGAAGTCCAGCTCGAAGCCGTCCAGGTCGTAGCGGCCGCAGGCCTCTTCGATGATCGCCAGACGCCGGTCGCGTACCTGCGGATGGGCGTAGTCGTAGGCCCACGTGAAGTCATCCTGTGGGTATCCCTGACGCGGGTCAGGATACGGCGAACCGATGACCAGTTCGGGATGGCGCATCTTGAACGGACTGCGCAGCGGGGCGAATCGGCGGCTGTCGTCCTCGTGGATGTCATTCATCCGCAGGCCGGCCCAGAACGCGATCCCGTGTTGGCGGGCCCGCTCGGCCAGAACGGCGATGGGGTCCAGCCCGCGGTCGAGGATGGCCCGGGTATTGGCGGCCATTCGTTTGAAGAGCTCGAGCCTGGGTCCGGGCGGCCACGACGACTCATCGGCTCCGAACACGTCGCCGATCCCGGTCCGGTGCGAATAGGTATCGTCGCCGCGGTTCAGGCAGTGGATGAACACGTCCACCTGCGTGCCGGCCACTTCGTCAAGCGGTCGGCAGAGCTGCTGCGGCGTGATGGGCGGTTCGAAGTGGGTCAGCGTCGTGCTGTCGCCGTCGGTGTTGAAGATGATCCGCGGCTTGGTTCGGCTGGCTTTAGCCATGGGCGACGCCCTCGCGCAACGCACCTGTGGTCAATCGGTCGAAGCCATTATAGGCGTTCCGCCGGCGCTTTGCAGCGGTTTTGCCGGTGACGCGTGCGGTCGCAATGAGGTGAAGGCGCCTGTGCTTACCGTCAGACCTTGTTGGCCTGCATCATAGCGACGAAGGCGTCCACGATCTCCGGATCGAGCTGCGTGGCCTTGCTTCGCCGCAGTTCGATGAGGGCGTTTGGAGTTGGGATGGCCTTGCGGTACGGCCGGTCCGAGGTCAGGGCGTCGAAGGTGTCGATCACCGCGATGATTTTCGAGGCGATGGGAATGTGCGGGCCCTGGAGGCCGTCCGGATAGCCCAGGCCGTCGTAGCGTTCATGGTGATGGCGGATGGCTTGGGCCACGCCCTCCAGGCCTTCAACGTGGCCGATGATCGTGGCGCCGATCTCGCTGTGGGTCTTGATCCGCTCGAACTCGGCCGGGGTCAGCTTGTCGCGTTTCGAGAGGATCGCGTCGGCGACGCCGATTTTGCCCACGTCGTGGAGCAGGCCCGCCAGCTCGACCTCGCGCAGTTTGGCTTTGTCGGTGATACCCAGGACCTTGGCTGTGGCCACGCACAGCTGTGAGACCCGCCCGGCGTGGTCGTGGGTGTAGTGGTCCTTGGCGTCCACCGCGGTGGCCAGGGCTTTGATCGTGTTGAGCATCTGCCGGCTGACCGTCGCGTGCAGGCGGCAGTTCAACAGAGACGACGCGCCCATTGCCGAGAGGCCCTCCAGGAGCTTCTGATCATGGGCGGAAAAGTCCCGGTCGTCGGTGCGGTCGGTGGCGGTCAGGATTCCCACCGCCTGGCCCTGAGCGTATAGGGGCACTCGCACCACCGCGAACGAAAAGCTCTTGTAGGCGCCTTTCGAGAGGGCCTGCAGGTCCGGACGGTCCTTGATGTTATTGACGATCAGCAGATCGTTCTCGAATAGCGCGTGCTCGGCGATCGATCCCTTGACCGGGATGGTAACCGCCCGCGCCTCGTTGGGCAGACCCGCTGAGGCCAGGACGCGGAAGTTCTGCCGGGCCTCATCGAGAACCAGCAGGGACGCCCGGCGGCAGTTCAGGGCCCGGATCGCCTGCTCGACCAAGGCGCTGCCGATTTCCGTTTCGTCGGTTCGGGTGGCGATGCTGGGCAGCAGGGAATAGAGCATATTGAGCTCTTCGTAGCTGGTGATCATCTCCTCGGCCAGATCGGCAACCGCGACTTCGCGGCCGACGACGTGCTCCATGAGGGTCGAGATCGTCCGGGCCGCCGCCTCGACCGCCGGTCCGCCGCCGTTGGGATGGTACATCACCCGGCCCACCGGCTCGCCGCGGTAGTGAATGGGCAGGCTGGGGTCATCGGCGTCCAAACCGTTGCCGGAGGGCTCGACGGACAGCTCGGCTCCGGCCAGTCCGGCGATGTTCTCCAGGGCCTCCCGCAGGAGGCCTCCGGACGCGAAATCCGCTGCACGCTCGGGCGCGATCAGTTGGAGCTTGGCACGGTGCATGGTTCTGTTTCGAGAATCTCGGCAACCAGTTGTCGGAGTTTGGCTGGTTCGAAGGGTTTGGCCATTACGCGGACATTCCAGACCTCCTGGACCATCGCCACGTCCCTGGCGTGGCCTTTGGCGGTGAGAATGATGATGGGCAGGTGCCGGGTCTCCTCCTGCTCGCGAAGGGTCGCCACCGCTTGGATGCCGTCCATCTTCGGCATCATGATGTCGATGATCAGCAGGTCCGGCACCTCCTGCCTCACCTGCTCCAGCGCGTCGACTCCCGAATGACCGATGACGATCTTTCGGTCCGGTCCGCGAAGCAGATGGCGCAGGCCTTCCAGAATGTGCAGTTCATCGTCGCATACGACAATGCGTTTCATCGCCGCATCCTCTCCAGATAGGACTCCTGGAGGCGGCTTACCTCGGCCGCCACGACGCTCTCTTTTCCCGGCTCCAGGATGACGGTCTGGAGGCCGTACTCCTCCGCGAGGAGCTTCTGCCGCTTCTGCAGGTTCTCGCAGACGATCATCAGGCGGATCGGATCGTCGGCCCGGATGCCAATTTCCCTCAACCGCTCCCACTGCTCGTCGAGTTCGCCCTCGGCGATCAGGGCGGCGTTCAAGCTATAGTCGCAGACCAGCCGCGAAGCCGTCTCGAAATCCTCGGCGATGATCGGCAGGTGTCCGGCCCGCGAGAGAGCGGGAGCCAGCGGCCGGAGTTGGCGGCCCACCAACAGCACGGTCAGCCCGGTCTGCACCCGTTTCTGCATGGCCACCGTGACCGCTTGGAGCAGTTCCTTTCTCGACGTCGGCCGTTCGAGGAAGGCGTCCACCCCTTGCCGCTTGAGTTGCCGGGTGTCACAGGCGTAGCTGTGAACGATCAGGCGGAACGTGCGATGGGGCAGGGCGACCAGGTGCGCCAGAAGCTCCGACGAATCCATGTCCGGCAGCAGCACGTCGGTGATCACCACGTCGATCTGTCCCTCCTCAGCCTGGGCCAGCAGGCGCTTGCCCGAGTAGGCCAGCCGCACCTCGTACCGTTCGGTCTGCAGGCTCTGGGCGATCATGGCCGCCAATTCCGGGTCGGCGTCGCACACCAGCACCCGCCCGACCGGAGCGTCCGACGGGTCCGACTCCGGCAGCGGACGCTTGACCTTGGTCGGAAGCGAAACGAAGAACCGCGACCCCTCGCCCACCTCGCTGTCCACCCAGACCGCGCCGCCGTGGCGCTCGACGATCCGCTTGACGATGTTCAGACCCAGCCCGACCCCCGAGTTCCGCGATTGGGTCGAGTGGGTCAACTGGGTGAACCGGTCGAAGATCACGTCCCACTGGTCCCGCGGAATTCCCGGGCCGTTGTCGGCCACGCAGAGCACGATGTTCGCCCCGCGCACCTCGACCGACAGGGCGACCTCACCGCCGCTCTGGGTGTACTTCATCGCGTTCGACAGCAGGTTGCTCAGGACCTGCGATATCTTCTCCGAGTCCGCCTCGACCGTCGGCAGCGGCTCCGGGCACTCCACGGTGAACGCGATTTCCTTGCCCATCGCCATCGCCTCGAACACCCGGGCTCCGGTCCGGATGGTCTCCGAGAGGTCCTGCGGCTTGATGTCCCACTGGATCCGATCGGACTCGAGCCGCTGGACCTCGAGCAGGTCGTCCACCAGCCGCGAGAGCCGGTTGCACTCGCCCGCGATGATGTCCAGAAAACGTTTCTGATCCTCCTCGGCCAGCGACTGGAGTTCCTCTTTGAGCATCTGGGCGTAGAGAAGGATAGAGGTCAGCGGCGTCCGCAGGTCGTGCGAGACCACCGACAGGATGTTGCTCTTGATGCGGTTGAGCTCTTCAAGTTTCTCCCGCTGGAGCCGCTGTTCGCCCTCGCGCCGCCGGGATTGGGCGGCCAGCTCCATGAACGCCTGACGCAGTTCGCCGAGCTCCCGCGACGGCGTTTCCGGCACCGGGACCGGCGAACCGCCGGATCGGGCCAGCGAGCAGACCGCCTCCCGCAGTCCCTTGAGGAACCGGATCTCGTCGTCCACGATGCACCACCCGACAAACGCCCCCATGCCGGAGGCCAACAGGGTCGAGATCGGCACCAGCCAGAACAGCCAGTTCTGAGGCCAGAGCGTGTGGCAGAACCACGCCGCGAACACGATCCCCAGGCAGCTTGTGGTGGCGCAGGCGAACGCGCACTTGGTGCTCAGCGACCGCCGCGGCAGCAGCGCCCGCGACCCGGGCTCCTGGGCGGTCTGCCGGTCCAGTTCGACGGGAGTTTCGACGATGGTGGGTTGCTCGCGAGGCGCCGGATTCTCGAACCGGGCCCCGATCAGAAAGCCCTGAAGCCCCAGCGTCGAATGGGCCACTCGGCACTCGATCCACGCGCCGCCCCCGTCGCGGCTGTATTCCCGCACGAAAACCCGCGTGTTCGACTTGACGTCCCGCTTTGACCAGAACCCGATGCCGCCTCCCGAGACGTTGTGCATGATCCCCGCCCAGACCGCGTTGGGATCTTCGCAGTCGGCGGTGATGTCCAGCGGCAGGCCCAGCATGTAACGGCTCCAGTTGCGTTTGGCCATGAAAGCGTCGGGCCGACCGTCTTTGCGGGCCAACTCCACCAGCCGGTGAATGGCCTCCCGTTCCGTCGCACTGCTTCTGTCCTGGGTCATAGCGTCCCTTGCCTTACCGGACGTTCCGCACGCGGCCTTCCCTCGCCGATCGGGATGAGACCGCCTTTGCTCTGCTATCGAGCAATTCGACCGTCACGTTTAGCTGTCAGGCCCTTATCGGACGTGCGCGGCAAACCCATTGACATCGGCCGCCGCCGCCGGTCTAATGCCTCGCACAATCGAGCCTGAAAGGGAGCAACCGATGGCCACCGAAAAACCGCGAATCGACAAGCTCGGCACGATCGACTGCGACATGGTCGAGACCACTCCCGTGGTTTGGAAGGGGCGTCTCTACCGATTCGAGTACGTCCGCGAACGTTACCCAGCCAACGACACCGGCAATTCCTATTTCCATTTCATCGATGTGGCGACCGGCCAAGCCACACCCGCTTTCGCCGCCGGCTTCCACCTGGGCAGCGCCTGCGTCGAAGACGGCGCCGCGTGGGCCTTCGGCGTGCCCGCTTGGGGTGCCCCGACCATCCACGTCTTCCGCTCCGACGACCTGAAGCATTGGACTTCGCGGGTCGCCCTGGACCTGCCCGGATGGGGCATTTACAACACCAGCGTCTGCCGCGGCCCCGACCGCTACGTGATGGCCTTCGAGATCGGCGAGCCGCCGGAGGAAACCGGCGTGCCTTACACCATGCGCTTCGCCAAATCGACCAATCTGCAGGACTGGGTGCTCACTCCCGCCAGCCACGTCTACACCAAGGACCGCTACTCCGCCTGCCCGGCCCTGCGCTTCCTCGACGGCTGGTACTACATGATCTACCTGGAGGCCTATCCCGGCCCGCAGTACGGCCCGCACATCGTTCGCACCAAAGACTTCATCGCCTGGGAAACCAGTCCGCATAACCCGGTTCTGTGGTTCTCGGACGAAGACAAGAAGATCGCCAACCCGCAGCTCACCGACGCCCAGCGACAGCACGTCGCCGGCGCGGTCAACCTGAACAACTCGGATGTGGACCTCTGCGAGCACGACGGCCGCACCGTCATCTACTACTCCTGGGGCGACCAGCTCGGCACCGAGTTCCTCGCCGAAGCCCGCTACGACGGACCGCTCGACCAGTTCCTTCGCGCCTGGTTCCCCGCCTGAACAACTGAAACCCGTTAGGTGGGCGGGTGGTTCTGCGGCAAAGCGGCAGGTTCACCCGCCATTCGTGGCGTCAAAGACGGTCGCCCGCCTTCATTTACGGCGATAACCCAACCGGCACGTCCCGGTACTCAAACTCCCCATCCCACACCTCAATAATGTCCGGCGTCTGCCGTGCCGCTTCAGGTTTCGGCCGCAGGATCAAGTCAATCCGCGTCACCTTCAGCCCATCATGGTTCTGCAGATGCAGCATGTGTACCATCCCATCCGCGGTGTGTAACTGACTCGCCTGGGCCACGGTGCCCATGGAGTGTTCCTTGCCGTCGATCCGGGCGAAAACCTCGAACGCCACGTTGACCGGCAGCCGCCAGAACGTGAGATTTCCCCGAAGTACCTGCTGCTCTCCCCATTTCTCGTAGCAGAAGTGATGCGGCTCGATGCAACTCCTGATCCGCTCCTTCAGCGAATCGTCCTTGATCAGCCGGATTGGGTCGCTCTGCCCCTCCGGCAGAACTTCAAACTCCTGCTCCAGTGTGACCTTCTCTTCGTGCAACAACTCGCTTGCCACCGGATTACCTTCATGACCTCGATACATGCCAAAGTGGAAAGGCACGCTCAGCCGATGAATTCCCGGCTCCAGCGAAGACAGGGTCTGGATCGGGAGTGTGTCTTTCATGCCGCCACTCAGGCCGGAGGATTGGACTGGGCGAGGAGGCTCATGATTGACCGCTGTTCCGTCGATTGCGTACGGACCGGTGCGGACTAGCCGCCACCAAGACTGGTCAATCCGTGGAGCGTTGACGCCACCGCAGACGCTCAGCGGCAGCGATTCGCCTTGCGCGATCCGTGGGCGCACCTTCAATTCAAGGCGTCCGAGGATCTCAAACAGCCTCGCTCGCTCCTCAGCGGTCAGACTTGCCAGACGTTCCGGCCGCAGCAGGTGATCTGCCGCCATTCGGACCACGTGTGGATCATCGCTGGTTATATCCAGCAGAACTGCGGCTGCGGGCAGGTACGAGTAGAGATAGGCACGCTGGATTGTCAGCAGCACAAAGGTCAAGACTCCCATTACCCCGACTGCCAACACCAAGCCGGCCATCAGCCACCCCCGAAACGGCCGCCTCGGTTCGGCTGGCGAGCGCTCCTTCGACTCCCGTCGGAGGACCGCCAGAATGAGCACGACTCCCCCCGCGACAACCGCCGCCAACACAAACAGCCTGAGCAACTGTCCCGCGCTCGTGATCGGTATTTCAGTCATCGCCTTCTCCTTGTCGCCGCATGTTTGTCGTCAGCTTTTGCTCACGGCCCAACCGGTACGTCCCGATACTCCAACTCGCCGTCCCAGATCTCATACAGATCGGTCGTCCATCGAGCCGCGTCGAGGCTGGATCGAAGGATGATATCCAACCGATCGACCTTCGGCCCCTGGTAGAGCGTTTGATCGTCGCTGACGCGATAGTCGCCCTTGGCGGCCCGCACCGAACCCAGCCGATACTCCTGCCCGTCGATCCGCGCGAAAACCTCAAATGCCACGTCGACCGGCGGCGCCTGCAGAAGGATCATCCCGCCCAGCCGGCTCGGAGAAACTTCAAATCGGAAATCCTTCACCTGGATGGCCGCCCTGACCGCTGCTTCAAGCGACGGGTCCGCGATCAGCCGCTCCAACGGTTCGCCGTCCTCCGGCAGAACCTCGAACGGTTCGGCAACCACGATCTCACGCGAATGGAGCTTTCGGCTCTTGCGTTCATCGAGATCGGCCCCCGCGAACAGGCTCAGTTTCAGCCGCACCGAAACCCGGTGTCGTCCCGCCGGCAGAGGAGGGAGCACGCCGCCCAGAGACCCGGACGCGCCGGCAGTGCCGCTCAAACTGCCGCCGCCTGAGCGTGGAATTTCCTTGCCGTCAATCAGCGTCTCCCGCTTCTCGATCCGCGCCCAGAACTTCATGCTGACAGACACGGCACGCACCGCCACACTGTACGCCGTCTGATCTCCCGCCCGCACTCGCCGCACCGTCAGGTCCAGATCATGCAACGCCCCGAGCAGCCGATCTGCCAGCGACGGCTCGAGTTCGCCAACTTCCAGCCGGGCCAGCAGTTCATCCGCCGCCCGTCGACGCATGTCCGGGTTGCCCGTCTCCACGTCCTGGACCAGCATCGGCGACGGCATCCACGGATACGCGTGCATCCGGTACGGACCGAGGACCAGAAACGTCAATCCGCCCACCACGCCCACCGCCACCACCAACCCCGCAAACAACCACGGCCGAAGCGACCGCTTGGCCTCGGCTGGCGCCTCGTCCTTCGGCCCGCGTCCGCGCAGACCAACGACGAGCACAGCCGCGCCCACAACAATCGCCGTTAGCACAACCAGCGCTATTAAGCTCATTCCATCTTGCTCCTTTGTTCAGTGGGATTTAATGCTGTTCACGGAACTCCGGCAACTGCCTTGATTATCTTCATTCATACTACCGTCTCTGCGCCGCCGGACCATTCACTCATCCTGTAATTTCCGATCCGGCGAAAAAGCTCAAGCATTATCACTAGAATTTCCGAGTTGGAAAAAGCGGGACATAACTTGACCCTTAGCTGGGGGACACGGAGCCACGTTGGCCCATGAGTGACCAACCGCCTGCACCCAACAACCAGCGACAGCGATTCCGCCTGCGCCACCCGTCCGAGGTCCGGCCGAAGCTCGTCATCGACGAGCAGACCTACGACGTCCTGGACGTCTCCGAGGGCGGCCTCAAGTTCTTCGCCAACGAACTGCCGCCCGGCATCCAGAACGGACGGGTCGACGGCCAGATGGTCTTCCGCGACGGCGAATCCATCCCCGTCAAGGGCCGCGTCGTTCGCTACGAGATCGCCGTCCAGTTCGAAGAGGGTGTGCCCTACAAGAAGATCGTCAGCGAACAGATCGGGATCTTCAAGCACTTCCCGAATTTCGGCCACCAGTAGCCGATCGGCGTCAGGGCCTGCCAAGTCGAACCGGACCCAGCGGTGTCTACCACCGTAAGTCCACTCCCGCATGAGGGGCTGGTGCGGTATCCCTCCGGCAACAAAAAAGGTGGGCCCGATGGCCCACCTTCATACACTCACACCGTAATCGATCAGGCGATTACCAGGAAATCGCGTACTGGATCTTGCCGGCCAGATTGGGCGTTTCTCCAGCCCCGTCCAGCCCCACGTCGACGGCCGCCTTGATCGCCTGCCGCTCGCCGATCTCCCGGATCACACCGGCCTCCAGAATGTTCATGTTCGAGTTGCCATCGTACTCGCTGCTGCGATGGAGGTAGTTCAGCACCGCCACCGTCTCCTCGTCGATCAGGTAGTCGAAGCCCGGCCCGGCTCCCCACTGGAAGTCCCGACGGTCCGCCCCGTTGTCCCAATCGCCGAACCACCAGCCGGACATCGACCCGTTGTCGATCCGGCCGCCAACCCCATCGCCGCGCTGACCGTTGGCCGTCATCACGAACCCGCCGAAGTGGGCTCGGATGCGCCGGGTGATCGTCTTGGTCAGGTTCGCATAGAACGTCCCGTCCACTCCCGACGAGCCCTCTCCGGAAGGAATGCGCATCTCAGCCCATCCCGCCACGGCTGGCAGGTCGTCGGTCTCGTCCAGAACGCGATAGAAGACCGCGAGGTTCAGATCGCCGTTGCCGATATCGCCGCCGTCTCCGATGTAGATCGGAAGCAGACCCAGCGACACGAACAGGTCCTCCGTGATCCCGTACAAGACCGTCGGCTCGACGTAGACGTCGTCGTCCGGGCCGCCCGAGCGGGTCAGCCAGCCGCCTTCGACCTGGAACTCCCATTCCTGCAGGGTCACATCCGGATTGGCCTCGCGGATGTTGAAGAAGTCATCCACCCCCCGGAACGCATACTCAAGGGGCTCACCGGCTTCCAGGGCCTCCTCATCGACTTCCACCGGTTCCTGAACCTGAGCCTGGGCAAGCACGGACGCGGCCAACACAACGACAGAAACTCTCAGAAGCGAACGGACCCACATCACGTTCATCATGATCCCCTTTCACGAAACGTAGCCCTAAATTCCGGGCGCTGGTCGCCCCCACCGTTCTTGAGCAGACAAAATACCCGCGGAAACCCAGACGGTCAAGAGTTATTTCTGAAATCCCAGCAGAACAGCAGAACCGGTTGGGATGAGGTCAGCCTGCCTGGACCGGCAAAAGACCCGCCAGATGCCTCTCTTCGGTCTGCCGATCCGCCAGATCCAGACGGTCCACACTGACCTGCCGGGCCCACTGGGCCAGTTCCGGCGGCGTCGCACGCCCGCAGACCCGGCACGCCAACACGGGGAGCTTCTGACCGCGGGCCCGCCGCAGATCCAACAAGTCCTTGGCGGCGTTGAGGTTGCGTGTGTTGCCGACCCCCTCGGCCAGCCCCGCCGGGTAGAACCGGATCTCGTGGATCGGCGAGTTCAGGAGCTTGTCGATCATGGCCGTGCTCGCCAGGTCGCTGCCGTCGGTGGCCAGGACGATCTGCCAGCGGTACGGTTTTGCCGTGATCGGGCCAAGCTGGTCGAGCAGGCTGGTCCGCATCAGCATCCCGCCGAATGAGATGATGTACAGCGTGACCGCCTTGCCGGACCACCGGGCCAGGGATTTCCGTAGAAACTCCTGGAAATCCCAGCCGGACAGCGGCTCGGGTGCCGTGGCGTAAGGGTCTTGAAGATCGCTGAGATGCACGAAAATCTCACTCGGCGCGGGCGGACTGCTCAGGCGGCTGCCGTTGAGGCCCGGATGCCAAACCTGCTCGCCGGTCGGCTGAATCACCAAGCGGTAGTCCGGGGCCGGGGGCTGGCGGCGTTGGGCGGTGATGGATCGCTGCGCATCGAGGCTTGCTTCGTCGCTGGGACTCAAGACGCTACTCCGACAGGAAGTTCTTCATCAGTTTCCAGCCGGGCGTCACGTGCAGTCCCGTCGCCCGGGCATGGTCTTCATCGAATGCCGGGCACGCCGGGCCGCTGACGTTGGTCCCGGCGATCACGAATGGCACCGGCTCAGCGGTGTGCGAGCGGACGGCGATCGGCGTCGGATGATCCGGCAGGACCATGATCCGCCCGTCGCCCAGTGATTCGATCTTCTTGGCTACCGGAACGATGATCCGCTGGTCGATCTGCTCGATCGCGAACTTCTTGGCCTCCAGGTCGGCGTTGTGGCCCGCCTCGTCCGGGGCCTCGACGTGCACGACGACCATGTCGACCCGGTCGAGGGCCTCGCACGCGGCTTGGGCCTTGCCGTCATAGTTGGTGTCGATATAGCCGGTGGCGCCCGGTACGTTGATGACTTCAAAGCCGATCAGCGTGCCCAGGCCGCGCACCAGATCCACCGCGGTGATCACCGCGCCGGTCGGACCGTAGACGCTGCGGAACGGCTTGAGCGTGGGCTTTTGCCCCTGGCCCCACAGCCAGATGCTCGACGCCGGCTTTTCGCCCCTGTCCATGCGGGCCTTGTTGACCGGATGGCCGGCCAACAGCGGCACCGACAGGGCCATTAATTCCTTAACCCATTCGGCCCCTTCGCCTTCCGGCAGATGGCCTTTGACTTCCTGGCCGATGATATCGTGCGGCGGCGTGGTCTCCAGCCCTTCGAAATCGTCGGCCGGCGCGGTAACCATCACGTGGCGGTACGAAACGCCTGGGTGGAACTGCACGCCGCTGGCGCCCAGCCCATCGTTGAGGGCGGCGATCAACTCGCGGGCCTCGTCGGTGCGGATGTGTCCGGCTGAGAAATCCTCCATTACCCCGTCGGTGATTGTCACCAGGTTGCAGCGGAAGACGATCTGCCGCGACTGAATGTCGATCCCCATCGCCGCGGCTTCGATCGGAGCCCGGCCGGTGTAGTTCGCCTGCGGATCGTATCCGAGCACCGACATGATCGCCACGTCCGAGCCCGGCGTCAGCCCCGCCGGAACGGTCTGAACCGTGCCCACCCGTCCGGACCGGGCAAGGCGATCCAGATTCGGAATCTCCGCCGCCTGCAGGACCGTCCGGTTCTCCAGCCGCTCGATCGGGCGATCCGCAGCCCCGTCGGGAATGATCAGCGCGTATTTCATCAGGTCTTTGCCCATTCGGGATACTCGTCCACCACGCGGATGCACACCGGCCGCTTCGCGCAGAAGTCGAGTTTGGCGATCTCGTTGATGGCCTGGCGGATGTTGCCTTCCTTGGCTTGGTGAGTCAGTACCACCACCGGCACGATCGGCTGGCCGCGCAGCTCGCCCACCTGTCCCTCCCGCTGCTGAACGGCGGAGATGCTGATCTCGTGCCGCCCGAACACCTCGGTGAACCGGGCCAGGACGCCGGGCTTGTCCATCACCATCAGCCGCAGGTAGTAGCGGCTGGTGATCTGCTCGATCGGCTTGATCGTCGCCGGCGCCGTCATGTCCGGCAGGACGCAGAGCCGCTCGAACGTCTGCGGTCCGTTGCCCATCGCGATATCGATCACATCCGACAGCACCGCCGAGGCGGTCGGCATCCGCCCGGCCCCGCGACCGTAGAACATCGTGTGGCCCACCGCGTTGCCGTAGACGCTGACCGCATTGAACGGCCCGGACACCCACGCCAGCGGATCGCTATTGGGAATGAACGCCGGGTGCACCCGCACCGAGATCCCGCCGTCCTCCTTGACCGCGATCGCCAACAGCTTCATGACGTAACCCAACGCCTCAGCCGTGTTCAGGTCCGCCAGGTCGATCTTGTCGATCCCTTCGATGCTGATCGCGCTGAGGTCCACAGCCTGGCCGAACGCCAGCGAACTGAGGATCGCCAGCTTGTGTGCCGAATCCGTCCCGTTCACGTCGAGCGTGGGATCCGCCTCCGCGAAGCCCGCCGCCTGGGCCTCCTTGAGGGCCTGGGCGTATGACTTCTTCTCCCGCGTCATCGCCGAGAGGATGTAGTTGCAGGTGCCGTTGACGATCCCGTAGAGGGCATTGATCTGGTTGGCCGCCAAGC
>JAAYCJ010000192.1 GCA_012729815.1 Phycisphaerae bacterium
GCGGGCCGGGGTACCAGCGGTGCAGCGAAGGAAAGGCCAGGTAGACCTGATCGGCCCACGGGTAGGGCACGACGGCGGGGTTCTGGACGTCGGTCGGATGGCCCGCCTGGTCTTCGACGGTCATCACGCACGGCAGTTCGCTGGTGATGTAGATCGAGCCGTAGCCGTCCGGCTTGGCGCCGGCGCGCGGGGTGAACCAAGGAATTCGCGTCGGGTCGTCGGTTTCGTAGCGATGGACGGTGCGGCGGCCGTTCGGGAAACCGCGGAGGTACGAGACGAAGCGGCTGAGGCGGCGGTCGTAGAAGATCTGGTTGGTCCAGTTGTCGCAGGTGACGGGCGAGAGCGGTCCGGCAACGACCTTCCAGCGGACGCCGTCGTCCGATCCGAAGAGGTTCGGCTGATCGCAGGTGATGCCAAACACCGGGTCGCGGAGCCGGGCGTGCTTGGTCGGATCGCCGATCTCGGACGGCGGCTTGAGGCCGTCCGGGTCGAACAGGCCGCTGAGCGTGCCGATCATCATGTACGGATGCGGAAACGGAGCGGCTGGGTCATAGTGTGGGGCGCCATGGAGGTATGGGGCGATGATGTTGGTGTCGCGACGGCACTGGAACTCGAAGAGCCCCAGCTTCGGCCGGCGCCAGCAGCGGCCGTCGTCGGACTCGGCGAGGCACAGGTGGGTCATCGCCCGGCCGTCGACGAAGGCCATGTCCGTGTAGTACATCCGATAGCCGCCGCCGGTATCGACGACGCTGCCGAAAAAGACGCGGAAGGCCTCCCACGGCATTTCGGATTCCATGACGACTTCGCGGCTGGTCGGAGGGTTGACCGCCAAACGAACGTTGTCGGCGTTCTCAACGAAACGGTGGTCGATGAAAAGCTGTTTGCGATCGGCAACGTCGATCATGGCATATCAGTCCTACGGTTCGGTGAGCACGAGGTCCGATCCGGCCAGCCGGGACCAATGCCGAATGGCCGGAGCCTGGTGCGAGTATCCGGCCATCCAGTGGTGGCCGATGCCTTCGTCGTGGATCCACTGGATCAGGTGCGCGGCGGAGTGGTCGAACTTGACCCGCAGCGGGTTACCGGGAAAGACCATTTCGGTCTGAACGGCTTCGCCCTCCAGCAAAGCGCACTGATAGCCTCTGCCGCTGGGCACGAGGTTGATCAGCGTCACCGGTCCCGGCCGTGCGGGAAACAGAGCGCAGGCGCCCTGTCCCATCAGCCGCACGGAGGCCAGGGTGATCTTGTTCTTCGACTCAGCCAGAGAAAACGACCCGGAGCCGCAGTGGGTGAAGACCACCGACCCGTCGGGTAGCGGGTCGAGCCAGTCAGTATTGTGCGTCGGCTGGCCGGTCAGCAGTTGGAGCACAAGCTGCCCGACCGCGCCGTTGACGTCGCCCTCGCAGCCGAGTGGAACCCCTTCGTCCGCCAGCAGCGACGCCGCCAGGCACACGCGGCCCATGAAGTGCGGATAGCACCCGATGGTCAGGGCGTCGAGCCGATGCTCCTGCACGAGCTTCTTGATCGCCCCGTAGACCTTCATCGAATCGATGCCGTCCGCGTCGGAGACGCGGCAGGCGCCGGCCCGACCGGTCACCTTTCGCCACAGTTCAATCGCGTGATCCTCCGGCGTCTTCTGGGCGCGGGCCAGCAGTTCCGGCATGTCCAGCGGCACGACGCGCGGGCCGACGGTCTTCTTGAGGGCCATTTCGTTGACGGCGACTTCGGTCATGCCCGCCACGCGATGGCCGGCGTGTCCGATCCGGGCCCGGCGCAGACGGTAACGCAAAGCGGCGGCGTGGAGGAACTCCATCGTCGATGCGAAGTCTTCGCCTTCCTCGACGGCGGCAAATATCGAATGGTACGGAATTTCAAGCTGCTTGAGGTAGCAGGTGAGCTGCTGAGCGCCACACAGGGCGCCGGTCTCCATGCCCGGCGCCGGCCACAGCAGGACCGGCAGCGGACACTCCTCCAGCAGGTCGAGCGCCAGGTAGTCTTCGAACCACGAGGCGACGGTCAGGATCACCGCGTGGACGTGGGCCTCCGCGGCTTTGCGTCCGGCGGCGACGGCCTGATCGGGGTTTCCGACGGGGCCGAGGTTCAGCACCTCACAGCCGCGGGATTCCAGCAGTCCGGTCAGATCGGCTGCGAGCTTCGGAGCCCGGTCGGCGCCGACTTCGAGGGGCGAAGAGAGCGAGGCCACCGCGATTCGCGGGATCAACTTGGTCATCGGATCAGGCACGGTGAAATCCTCCGGGAATGGTTTAAGGGCTCGGCCGAGTCAGTGTGCATGGGTTTCTCCGCCAAAAGTGAGCACGCCTGCGGAGGGCAGATCACCTCGGAATGTGACGATGGTTT
Source organism: Phycisphaerae bacterium (assembly GCA_012729815.1). NCBI lineage: Bacteria > Pseudomonadati > Planctomycetota > Phycisphaerae > Phycisphaerae bacterium. Next base: position 2,359 of record JAAYCJ010000192.1, read on the forward strand.
CCACCCCTTTGATGGTGCGTTCCACGCCGACGGCGAAGTGTTCGACATCCATCGCTCGACCGTTGAGACGCGGATGGACTGAACGGCATCCTTCCAGGATGAACGTAGGACGGTTCAGATCGGCGGAGAGCGCGAGGTCGGCTTGCCCCGGCTGCACGCGATACGCCCGCTGAAGAGGATCGTACTGAGCTCCGTCGACGGCGGACGGCGTGAGCCACTCGGCGACGAGGGTTCGCAGCCGCGCATCATCATCTGGGGCGATTCCGCACAGCCACGACCACGTGACGGCTCCGGACTCCGCGACCGACACGGGCGCGTTGTTGGCGTAGCCGAGGAACGTGTGCGTCGGGCGGTCGAGGAACTGGCTGGGATCGGTCAGCGGCGTGGTCCCGTAGCCGCGGGTGACCGGCCAATGGATGTGGTCGGCGAACAGGGACGGGAGGTCTCCGACCTGAACCCAGCGGTCATCGGCGACCAGAGCACCCGCCTGGTAGCGCATGCCGGTATTCGGCTGGAGGCGGACATGCATATTCCGCCCGTGCGAGGCGACGAAGACGCCCGGGCGACTGCGATAGTTCATCCGGAAGATATACGCGTCCAGCGACTTGCCGAAATCCGGCGGCTCGGGCCATGCACACGGCTGGGTGACATCGTGCGTGTCGAGAATGGTCAACGCCTTGACCGGCGTGATGCGCTGCGACGACGCGCCGGCCGGGTTGACCGTGATCAGTTCCATGTCGTTGAACGTCCGCTTGCCGCGCGGCGCGCCGATCATTGAGCAAGGGATGCGTCGGCCGGTCTGCGGGCAGAACCGCCAGACCTGCTCGTCCTTCGGGTCCAGGTGGATGGTGACGTTGCGGACGGCGACCGCGTCGGGATAGACGAAGTACATCTCGTCAACCCATTGGTCGCGGCAGACGGTGTAGGCCGAGTCAACCAGAGGATACCGCCAGTGGATCACCGCGCGGGCGGGGCTGCTATGGATCAGCCGGGTGTGCGTGTAGACACAGCGGCGGTCGGACATCATCTCGCAGCAGTCGCGGAATACGCCCGGCTCGACCGTTTCGGCGAAGAAGTTGGCGGTCATGACGTTATCGAGAGCCCAGGCCGGGGCGTAGCTCATGCCGCGCCACAAGACGAACTTGGCCGGCGATTCGAAATCGACCACGAGGTCCGGCGCCTCGCCGGTCTTCCACAGCGACGACCATTGGGTGGTCGTCCCGTGGCCGGTTACCACCGGCATGTCATATTCCAGGCTGCCGTAGCGTGCTCCGAACGTGCGGACGATATTCGCCCGGTCGACGATCAGCAGCGGAACCTCTTTGGCTTCAACGCGGCGATCTCCGTCAAAAACGGTGAGCCAGACTTTATGACTCCCAGCCTCCAGGCCAAGCGGTCCGAGCGACCCGTTCGTCTCCTTATTCCCAGCCGCAAGCTCGAACCGAAACTGCGATGGCTCGATCGACAGCTCATCGTCGGCTGTTGCCACGATGGTGTCGGCGTGTACCAATCCGAACCCCGCGTCGACCGGTCCGGCTCCGCTGGCTGCTCGGAGGCGGTACGAGTCAGCGTTTGACCGAGTTTCATCAGAAGCCGCATGCATGTTCAGTGTCCTTCAATGGTCTATTATGTTGGTTCGAGCGGTCAATTTCCAATGCTCACAGCCTTTCCAGAATCACGGGCCGGCCCAGCGCGCTGCGAACGGTTCTGTCATCGGCGCGGACGGTGAAGGAGTTTCCGTTGACGAGGAGGTCCATCCGTCGTCCGCGGAGTCTCAAGCCGTGCAGGGCGATGCGCGGCGAGAATCTCGGTGGACGGGGATTGACGGTGATCCGGCCGTCGACGTCGACGTTCAGGCCGAACATTCCGAACATGATTCCCTGCGCGGCGGAGACCGACCCGATCGCGTTCTGCAGCGGCGTGTCGCGGCGGTAGTCCTTGCGGTTGGCCACCAGCGAATCGCTCCAGTATGGCAAGCGGTCGCCCCACCACAGGACGCGCCGAAGGATGTCCTCCGCCCGGTCCGGCCGGCCGGCCCGATAGAGTTTTTTGACGATCGGCCCGATGAAGCAACTGCAACATCCACCGCCGCCGTTGTCGATATCGACCTGATCGTACGCCGGGTCCTTCTTGGACATGCTGTGAAGCCCGTAATCCGAGAGGAACTCGTCCTCGTTGAGGTGCGAGAGCAACCCGCGTTCCTGATCGGCGTCGAGGACGGGGCTGCCGATCAGCTTGAACATCTGGACGGTGTAGCGCAGGTGCTTTTTGCCTTTCGCGTCGAGCCAGAAGAACCAGTTGTGCTTCGGCGACCAGAGTGTTCGCCGGAGCAGGCGTTTGATTGCCTCGGCCCGGTTGCGAAGATTGACGGTCGCCTTGCCGGCCATCCGGCACAGTTCGTCGGCGGCGAGGTAGTAGGCGTAGCGCCGGCCGTTCATGTCCGGCAACACGTGGTCGTAGCGGTACTCCCGCCGAAGCTCCAGATGGTGGTTGCCGTCGCCGTAGTCGACCAGCACGGCGTCTTTCGACAGATCGTCGCCCACCAGGGCCTGTTCGACCACATGGTCAACGATCGTCTTGCCATTCACTTTCTCGAAAAGAAACCGCACGTCGCCGGTGTTCAGCACGTAGTGGTAGATGTGAAAGATGATCTTTTCCTGGTTGATGTAGTACCACGGCCCGTAGGCTTGGCCGGTGATCGGCAGGAAGGCGAAGTGTTTGGTCAGGTCGATCGATAGGAACGCCTTGATGTGCTCCCGCTGGGCGGCTGGGTCGTAGAGGCTGAACACGTGATGGTTGTTGCCGAAGTCCCACAGGTAGCTGCACGCGCAGCCGCCGATCATCGAGCCGGTGGAGTAATACGGCTGAAGCTTAAATTCCGGCACACGCCACTGGTTGAGCAGCAGATGCAGAAGGGAGCGGTTGTAAAACGCCTCCAGGCGCTTGTCCTGGGCGTGAAGCGTCGGGAGTTTCTCGAAAAGGTCTTGCGCCTTTCGCTGCCAGGCCGCCTGGGCTTCTTCAATGAAGCGGGCTGGGCTGTGGACAAGCTGCTGGGCATCCCTCGCCGCGGCCGATTTCGGACCGATCGCTACGGCCAGATGGAACGTTCGCTTCGCTTTCGCTGGTAAGGACACGGTCGTCTTCCACAGCGAGGCAGCATCTTCCCACGCTGGATCGGGCAGATCGGTGGCGACCGCCACCGCTCCGGCGGCATTCGCCTTCACCAGCCGCCGTTCGTCCGCGCGATTCCGCGTCGGCGTCGCCGATTGCGGCCGAGAGAAATCCCAAACTTCGTTGCGGTCAAGGCGGCCATCGATGGTAATCTCCAGCGGAACTCGGACTGCCCTGGCGGTGCGGTTCTCGAGGGTGAAGCGCAGAACAGCGGCCCGGATGCCGTCGCACAGAACGGTTTCGCTGTGGACCTCGACGCCGTTGATCCGGCCGTGCCGGGCGGCTTGGAACGGATGCCAGAAATATTCATCGGTGCGGACCTTCTCGCCGAAGAGCCGCACTTCAAGTTGGAAGTCCGAGCTGACGTACGGTGGGGCGTACAGTCCGCGGAACGACAGCACGTCGCGGAACGTCAGGTTCGTGGTGAGCATGCCGTTAAAGAGTCCCAGATCGGCCTCTTCCAGCAGGCTCGCCTTGCCGTCGATCGCAAATCGTTTTAACCCATCGACCATGACGTTTCCTCGGATCAGTGAAAACTCGGATTGGTCATCTCGCCGACCGCTTCGACCATGGCCTGGAAATTCTCCGGCTTGATCGGCGGGTTGATCTCGCTGGACGAGGCGACGAACATTCCACCCGTCGTCAGCGCGTCCGTCTCCCGGATGTGACGGTGGACTTCGGCGCGGACCTGGTCCGGCGTGCCACGCTCCATCAGATCGACGCCGTCGACTCCGCCCGCCCAGACCATCTTCGGCCAGGTCTTCTTGAGCTCCACCACGTCCATGCCGCAGGCCGGCTCGAGGCAGTAGAAGCCGTCCACGCCGCAGCCGATCAGATCGGGAATGGCTTTACGGTAGTTTCCGTCGCTGTGATAGATGACCTTGACGTCATGCTCATGCCACGCCTCGACGAGGCGGCGGACGTAGGGGTAGTGGGTCCGATGGAGGAATGTGGGACTGAAGGTCGGTCCCTGTTTGGTGGCGAAATCCTCGGGCAGCAGGATCACCGGCGAAAGGGTCCGATCGGCAACGGCGTGGACCCGCTCGATCTCGGCGGCGGTCGAGACTTCCATGAATTCCACCATCTCGTCCGCATGGTCTTCGTAAAAGAACGTGAAGAGCTCGAGGCCCATCGTGTCATATGCCGAGCAGAACCCGGTTTCGCTGTAGTTGAGGATAACGGTCTCGCCGATCTTGGCCTGGAGGTCGAGCATCTCGGCGCGGTAGTGCTGCCGAGCGGCGTGCGGGTCGAACTGCCGTTTGCGAATGACGTCGGTTCGCTTGCCCAGCCACCGCCGGCACTGCTCGACGTCCTCGAAGCGATTGACCCGCCACGTGGTCCAGTTGTCGTTCTGATAGATCAGGCCGTCGGCGGTCGTATAGCGTTCGACCCCGAGCGGCGCCTTGGGTGGAAAGCAGATGTCCAGGGTCTGACGGATGGCTGCGCAGACGTCGTCCACCGTGTAGTCAAACCCTGCGATTGTCTTGCCGCTATAGAGCGCGATTACGCCAGCGTTGTAGCTGAGCTGTTCGTGCAGAGCGACGCGGTCCACTTCGCGAAGTCCCAGCGTCCGCTCGACGCGTTCGCGTTTGGATATCTTGTCGCCTTCGAAGAGCCTTTCATACTTGCCCATGAACGCTCCTTTCCGTGCTCGTTGCCCACCATTCCTGAGTCCTTATTTGAACGTTGATGAGCTGGTATGGCGCGAAGGGAAACTCAACGGCGTCCGCCTCCACCGGCAGCACGTTGAGAATCCTACCGGCCAGGTCCGTCAGCCGGGCTTCGCGAACGAAGGGCCATGCGAGTCGGCCGACGCCGGTCTGGCCGCCGATCTCCAGAAGCCGAACGTCTGCGGCTCCGTCGTCACGAAGTTGGACGCCGCTGAGGACGACGTTTGCCGGCTGAAGATCGACCTCTGCGAATTCGGGCGAAAGCACCGCGTGTTTGAACCGGTAGCACGCAGCGGGGTCGAAACGGCGCGTGCTGGTCAGCGAGTAGCGGAACGCAAACTGCCCGCCCTGCCAGAGCTGGAAGTTCGTCGGCCAGGTGTTGTTCATTGCGTATGAGATGAGCAGTGGTTCGGCCGGCTGGTAGTCGTGCCCGGCCCACGCCAGGGTCCGCAACCCGCCGATCTGCACCAGCGGGGCATCGTGCGTCAGCCACATGACAGCCAGGTCCTCATCGGCCATGCACGCCAGATGGCGAACGCCGACGAAATCGCTGTGCGAGCAGGAGAGCAGGTCCTCGGGAAATCGCAGCAGGTGGCCGGCCATCTCCAAGCGGGTCGTGAACGCGGACTTGCTGAGCTTCCACGGAAA
>JAAYCJ010000193.1 GCA_012729815.1 Phycisphaerae bacterium
AGCGATCCACCAGCGGCGGCGAGGGCGAGGTCGGCGGTTGGCGGCCGGAGGGTTTCGAGGGCGACAAGGGCTCGGGCGTAGGCGAGGCGGTCGCCGCAGAGGGCGACGGCGTGGTCGTCGCAGCAGTGTTCACGCTCAGCCCGGATACGACGCGAGACCCACCAGACGGCTGGGTGGTGGAACAGCAGCGTCTCGATTACCGTCTGGATGAGGTTGACCAGGTAATCGTAGCGGCGGATGTGGGCTAACTCGTGGGCCAGAACGGCTTCGATCTGCTCCGGCGGCAGGCCGGTCAAAGCGCCCAGCGGCAGCAGGATCACCGGTCGCAGATGCCCGATCACGATCGGCACCTGGGCCAGCGACGACTCGACCATCGCCACCGTGCGGGTGATGCCCAACCGCTCAGCCAACTCAGCCAATCGCCGTTGCCAGTGAACCGGAGCCGGTTCGGCCGGTCCGCGACGAATCCGCTGAGCGGTATACCACGAGAGGGCCAGCCGCCCCGAAAGCAGCGCCACCCCGATCAGCCATCCGGCGACGATCAGGTCCAAATGGGCCTCCAGGATGGCGAGCCAATCGACACCCGGCGAAGAGGGTGGCTCGATCGGCGTCGTCGGCGCGACGCCTGGAGGTGTTTCGGCGGTGATGTTGAGAGATGACACGACGGCGGGCGGCGAGGCATCCGTTGCAGCCGGAGTCGCATCAACGGGCGGCGGCTCGGCGACATGGATCGGCTGACCGGATGGCGGAGCATCGATGGCGATGAACGTGCCGAGCGGCAGGGCGGCCATCATGACCAAGGCTGCGCACGCCGCCAGATAACGTACGTTGGCGAGACCATTCTTCAGAAAGGCCAACACGACCGCCAACACCAGCGCCACGGCCGCCGCCTGCCAGACCAAGTGCACCAAGGTCCAGCCGAGGCGGTGGACCACGTCCGGAGGAAGAACCGCATCAAGGGGTGTCATGGCTTGTCCTCCCCGATCCGATCCAGCAGCCGACGAATTTCATCGAGTTCCTCAGGCGAGGCCTTGCCGGCCAACAGGGCCTGGGCGATCAGCGTCCGGGCCGATCCGCCGAACGCCCGGTCCAGCAGGTCGCGAACGAGCTGCCGCTGGGTCTGCTCGCGGGGTAGTTTGGCCGCGTAGACGTGCGAACGCGACGTCTCATCGCGGATCACCAAGCCCTTCTCAGTCATGATCTGCATGAGCTTGAGGATGGTGGTATAGCCGACCCCTTGCCCGCCGGAAAGCTGCTCGTGGACCTCCTTGACCGTGCTGGGCCCTCGCTGCCAGAGGACCTGGAGAATCTCCAACTCGGCATCCGTCGGCCGCTGTGAGGATTTGCGTCCCATCGCCACGCCTCCTTTCGGACTTTGATTGTCCGGGAGACATTGTATACGATGGTCTTCGTAGTGTCAACGAAATAATTCGTAGAAGTTCGAAACAACGCGCCGGGTTGGGCGGGTGGTCACGGACTGCCAGCCGGGGCGGACGTTGAGGTCGGTTCGGCGTCCTCGAAAATCGCAATCGGATAGAGGTGGTAGCGGTGGCTAAAGCCGTAGGTGGGCCACCAGGCGCACTGCTCGGAGGCGGGGCCGATGCGGGCCCGCATGATGTTGAGCCCCCAGACCGCGTCGGCGGTGATCTTGGCCTTGTCGAGTTCGTCGGCTGGGATGGCGAACTCGCACGCCCAGTAGCCGCGGTCCTCAAAGACCTTGCCCGCGTACTGGCAGGCGTAGTTGTGGCTTATCCACCCGCTGCCCATGTTCAGGTCGGCCAGCGCGCCGGCGGCGTTGATCACGAACTGGTGGGCTTTGGTTTCCTGCAGCGCGGGATCGAAGAAGATCTCGACCGAGTCGTCCTGCCAGACCGGGCTGTCGCGGCGGGTGCACTTGATGACCAGTTCGTCGAGGTCGTCCTCGTGGCCGATGATCGCGAGGTAGAGCTTGCCGTCGCGGTGGCCGATGTAGAAGTCGGTCTTGCCGGTGACCTGGCGGGCGACGAAGCGGCTGGTGGCGTGGTAGAAGGGGTGGCCCTCATAGCGGAAGGCGGAGTTCCACGCCTCGTCGCTCGGGTCGCCGTCGATCCTGGGCTCGGCGGCAAGACGGGGGATTCGCAGCAGGGCCCCGTTCTCCTCAGCCAGGGCCAACGCCTCTTCCTTTCGGCCGATGGCCAGATGGTGGCGGACGAGCCGGATGCGGGCCTGGTGGCTGGCCGGGTCGATGGCCAGGGCCTGATCCAGAAGCTGCTCGGCCTGGTCGATCTGTCCGCGGGAGTCGGCCTCGATGGACTGGGTGCAGAGGAACTCGATTTCGCGGCCGACCACCGAAAGCGCGAGCATCCGCAGGTCCTCATCCGTCTCCTTCGCCGCCTGTTCCTGACACCGCTGGACCAGGGTCTGGCGCTGCTCCAAGGTCATCTTCTTCCACAGTTCGTCGTTGATGACGTTGCGGTCGCCGCGGCGCCAGCGGGCGTTGCCGGTCCCGACCAGGATGCCGTAGACGCCGCGACGGACCTCGAGGTCCGGGTCGGCCACCATCTCGAAGACGTCCGGCTGATGGGCGCTGTCCAGATAGACCGAAACGCAGAAGACGGCCCGGCGGCGGATGACCGGATCCTCGTCGGCCAGGCCGGCGGTGATGGCGGCGATGATCTCGTCCTGACGGCCGCTGGCGGAGAACCGCCGGGCGAGCAGTTCGATCAGTTCGGCACGGAACTCAGCGGGCGCCGACCGGTCGGCCAGGGCCTCGAGCATCGGCGTGACGGTGTCGCCGCGGGCCAGGTTAAACCGCATCCAGAGGTCCTGCTGGTCGCCTTTGCCCGCGCGGAGCTTCTGGAGCAGAACCTCCGGCTGCTGGGAATAGACGTTCCACTTGACGGTGCCGAAGAAGGCGACGACGACGGACAGGATGATGCCGGCGATGATGGCGATCCGTTTCACGTTATCACCTCACGTCATAGCGAAGGAATGAGACGTAGCTGAGCATGAGAAACACCAGCGCCATGCCCGTCAGAATGCCCGCGTCGAGCAGCACGGCTTTGGCGTACTCGCTTCCGGCGGGCGGCGTGTAGACGAACGCGGGCGGAGCGCCCGGGGTTTCCTTGGCCCAGTCGAAGTTGCGGTCCGTCGATTGCCGTTCGAGGCGGACCTGGTCGCGCTTGGCGACCCGGGCGAAGGCGAAGTCGCACAGTTTGAGCTGGTAGTCGTGGAGCTGGTTGAGGAATTGGCGCTTCTGGAGCACGCCGGTGTCGGTCAGTTCGGTGGCGGCCAGGGCGAAACACGAGAAGGGCGAGACCCGCGAGATCCAGCGGCCCAGTTCGATCTGTGGGTCGAGGCTGCGGACGGACTTCTCGTCCAGCTTGCGGAACATCTCGATGCTCAGGCGGTGGGCCCGCGTCTCGCACTGGTCCTCGAAGGCGGACCGCTCGTAGCCGTCCTTGAGGCCCTTCTTCTCGCCGTCGCCTTCCCAGACGTTCCAGTCGACGTTCTCCCACCAGTGCTCGCCGACAAAACCGTGCTGCCGGTCGTACTCCTTCATCGGCGCGTCGACCTCGCGCTGCCAGAGATCCCACAGGACGGCGAGCTGGGCCTTCTGGGCCTCGACGGGATTCTCACCCTCGCGCCACGCTTGGGCCAGGTAGGGGCTCAGGTTCGGCACGGCCAGGATCGCGATCAGCCAGATCGTCACCAGCACCATGATGCTGGTCGACGACCGCGGCGTGACCGAGGACACCCACACCGCCATCGAGTAGACGGCGGCGATGAACAGCAACGCCAGGCCCGCGATGGCGGCGAACCTATGCCACTGCTCGACGGTCAGGGCCACGTCGGCCTGCGTCATGACGACCGCCGCGCCGGCCAGAATCGCCAGAATAAACGGCAGCACCAGCGTGACGTACCCGCCGATCCACTTGCCCAGCAGCACGGTGTCGCGCGGCACGCTGTACGAGAGCATCAGCCGCAGCGTGCCTCGCTCCTTCTCGCCGCAAACCGCGTCGTAGCCGAACACGATCGCCAGCAGCGACATGATCACGCCCACGAAACTGACCATGTCCATGGCGGGAAAAAGCTGGACCAGCCGGTTCAGCGACTCGTTGCGGTGGAGCCGGGCCGGCTGGAAACCGTTGACTCGGGCGGCCATGCCATTGCCCGGATCGACGCCGCGAACGAAAACCTTCAGCGGGTTGGGCCGCTGGATGACCTCGACTCCGCCCCAGATGATGCTCCACGGATGGCCCTTCTCCAGATCGGCCAACTGCTTCTTGAGACGTGCCGAGTTTTCGTGGTAATCCTTCATCGCGGCGTCGTAGTCCTGGAGCCGTACGAACAGGCTGCACAGGATGACCACGAAACACAGCACGCACGCGATGGCGAACCGCAGGCTCATCAGGTGTTCGAGAATTTCCTTGCGTATCAGTTCGGTCAGCATGGCAAAGACCTCTCTGGTTCTAGCGCACGTCGTAACGGAGGAACCGCATGAACGCAGCCATGAAGCAGACCACGTTCAGAATGATCAGGATCAGCATGTCGTTCAGGGCGTCCATCAGCGATTGGGCCGCCGAGGCGTTCTGGACCATCAGGGCTGGAAACTCCTCGACCGTCATCTCGGGGAATTTCCAGTCATTTTGCCGCCGGTGCTCCTCGAGCTTGTCGCACTTCTCCTTGTACGTCTGTTCGAGGCGATTGCGGGCCGCGACCAGCCTCTCGTGGGCGGCCGGGCCGGTGTCGGTGAGGGCGACCGCGGCGAAGATCCAGCAGCCGCTGGGCGAGGTGCGGGCCAGCGTCTTGGCCAGACTGAACTGGTCGTGTTTGCGGTCCTCGAAGTAGCGATCCCACTGCCGCTTTCTGGCGTCGCGCTCCTTTTCGAGGCGCTCGCGCTCCTGCTCGATCTTCTTGCCGTAGGCCAGTTCGCCGGTGGTCTGGGTGAGCTGATCGATCTTCAACTGGTACTCCCGGTCGACCGCTTCCTTGTTGGATTCGATCAGGTGCAGCGAAGGGGTCTCTCGGAGAATCTGGGCGGTCACCGGGGCCATATTGGGCACCGCGATGATAAACGTGACCCACAGAAACAGGCAGACCAGCAGGCTGGTGGCTGAGCGGTCCGTGGCGGCCGAGACGAACAGGCTCAGGTTGAAGAACACCGCGATGTACAGGCACGAGGTCAGCAGCAGCAGGCCGATGCGGGTCAGTTGCTCCGAGTTGGCGGCCAGCACTCCTTGCGACCAGGCGTAGACCAGCCCGCCGATTGTCGCGATCAAAAACGGGATCATCAGGACGAGGTACCCGCCGATCCACTTGCCCAGCAGCACCAGGTGACGCGGCACCGGGTTCGAAAGGGTCAGCCGCAGCGTGCCCGCCTCCTTCTCGCCGCAGACCGCGTCGAACATGAACAGAACCGCCAGAAGCGAGAGCACCACGTTGACCACGTAGATGAAGTCCGGCACCTGCAGCAGGCCCAGCAGCGGGTTGCGGGTCAGGCCCCGGTCCACCTCCTTGGCCCCCCAGCGGTAGGTGTTGATCGCGATGGGATTGATCGACTGCATCCCGTGGCCGAGCCACGAAAGGGCCGAGACGGGCACCGCGTCGAGCTTGCCGTCGTCCCAGAACAGCCGCCAGCCGATCCGGTCGTGGTCGTCCTGCGTGATGATGCCCTTGAGGTGCTCCTGGTAGGCCCGCACCCGGGCCCCGTGCTCGGCGATCTCCTGCTCGTAGCCGTTGACCGTCACGTAGATGCTGGTGAAGATCAGCACCAGGAAGATCACGAACGTCACCGCGAACCGGAACGACAGCACGTGCGACAGGATTTCCTTGCGGATAAGGAGTCTGAGCATCATTCCACCCGGGCCGACGTGGCCCCGGCCTCCACCTGTTCCATGTATTCCAGGTAAATCTGCTGAAGATCGACGTCGGCCAGGCGATCCCGGTCGATGACCTCCAGGATCTTGCCCCGCGACATGATCGCCACCCGGTCCGCGATCGCCTTGGCCCGGAAGATGTCGTGGCTGGACATCAGGATCGCCTTGCCTTCCTCGCGCAGCCCGCCGACGATCTCCAGGAACTCGTAACCGCCCTTGGGGTCCAGACCGCTCGTCGGCTCGTCCAGGACGATCAACTCGGCGTTCTTGAGGATCGCGATCGCGATCCCGAGACGCTGGCGCATGCCCTTGGAGAACCCGCGCACGCGGCGGTTATAGGCGTTCTCCGCCAGGCCCACCCGCTTGAACACCGCCCGGTATTCGTCCTCGCTGACGTCGGACCGCCCGCTGAGCCGGGCGAAGAAGTCCATGTTCTGCCGGGCGGTGAAGTTGCCGTAGAGGGTGACGTTCTCCGAGACGTACGCCACGTGGCGCTTCGCCTCCAGCGGGTTCTTCTCGACGTCCACGCCCTGGATCGTGACCGATCCGGAGGTCGGCTCGGTGAAACCGAGGATAAGCATGATCGTCGAGGTCTTGCCCGCCCCGTTGGCTCCGAGCAGGACGAAGATTTCTCCGGCGCCCACATCCAGATCGATCTCGTCGACGCCGACCGTACCGTCCTCGTAGATCTTTTTGAGTTGCCGTATTTCGAGCATGCCGATGGCTCCTTCCTGCCGTGGTTTATCGTCGCGAAATCTTGACGCTGGCCACCGCGATGACCAGGACCAGACCGACCAGAACGCCGACCAGGGCCATCGTGCCGCCCAGGTTGGTCTGGGCCTTGATCCGCACGGTGAAGGTGGTCTCGGTCGGTTCGATGATCTCCAGCCCCGAGTGGCCCTCAGCGTTGACCTTGATGGTGTACTCGCCGACCTGCACGTCGGCCGGCGGTGCCAGGGCGATGGCGAAGGCCTTCTTCTCGCCCGGTTCGACGATCTCCGCTTCGCGCGGCTCGACCTGGCCTTCCCAATCGAGCGGCAGATCCACCTCCGGCGTGACCCGCCGGACGGCCAGCGTGCCGGAATTCAGAACCTGGAACTTCAGCTCGACCGGCTCGCCCTGCTGGACCTCGCGGTAGAGGTTCGGAACGATAAAGTCGAGCTTGCCCACGCCTTTGGGCACGAGTACGAGCTGGACGCGGCTGACCTGAAGCGCGGCGAGCTCCTCGTCGGGAATCTCCTTGCCCTGGTGTTTCTGGATCAGCTCGTGCAGGTCCTCCATCTCGGCTGGGCGGGCGACCACGATCTGAAACGGGATGTTGGTGTCGATGAACCGGGTGTCGAGGTTCTTGGGAATCTCGACCTGGAAGTCGATCATCCGGTCGCTCTCTTCGCTGCTGAACTTCAGCGTGGTCATCTTGGCCATCGTCTTGGGATCGACGAAGGCGAAGCTGATCTCCTGCGGAAAATTCAGCACCCGCAGCGAGAAACTCTGCTCGGTCTTGGCCAACCGCTCCAGGTGCAGGTTGTACTTGATCGTGCTGCCCAGGTCGCCGTGCTGGTCGTACTGGGCCGAGGTGATCGTGGGCAGGTCCTGCAGCGCCTCCTTCTTGAGGAACACGTCGTATTCCTTGATCTCCTCGAGATACTGAATCTGCACGGTCACGTGTTCGACGTCGCGCTTGATCAATCGGAAGTCCAGCGTCACCTTCTCGCCGTAGCGGAGTTCGGGCACGATCTGCTGGAACGGGTCGCCGATGATCGCCTTGGCGCTCTGGGCCGGCTGGTCCAGGCCGCTGCTGTTCAGGTACGCGGTGCCCCAAAGCGTGACGATGATGTTATCGACCTTCAGCAGCGAAGCCAGGTCCGCGTCGGCCGGCGGCGGGTCGCCCTGCCCGTGGCTCATCACCACCCGAGCCTTGCCGATATCGCTGTCGTTTTGAAGCTCGATCGAGGCGATCACGTCCGTCCCTTCGCCGCGGGCGATCCGGGCGTTGGCCACGCGGATCAGCGTCGCGTTCTTGAGGAAGTCCAGCTTCATCTGGTCGAGGTTGTTCTGGGCCTGCTTGTAGAGGATCTTGGCCTCCTCGTAGGCCTGCTGCTTTTCCCGCAGCTTGTTGATCGGCTCGATGTTCTCCTCGAAGAGGGCCTGCGTGTCGTCGAGTTCCAACTTGGCCCGCTCCAGGGCGGCCTGGGCCTTCTGGAGCTCGAGGTTGGCGTGCTCGATCTTGAGCAGGTTGAGCTGGTCGTCGCGCGACAGCGTCGACGGCATGGTGGCCAGTTGGGTCGCCTGGCCGCGGACGACGCCGGCGGCGAACAGGGTCAGCCAGACGATGGCGGCGGTGCGGATGGATTTATTCATGAATTCCCTCGCTTGGTTCGGCGGTCACGGATTCGCCTTGCGGTTCCGGTTCGGGCAGATCGTCGAAGTACCGCATCAGGAACCGCAACTGCTCCTGGGCCTGGACGTGCTGGATCTGCTGGACGAAGTAGACGTCCTGATCCTGGAAGAAGCGGTCGCGGAAGGTCTCCAGTTCATCGTCACTGATGCGGCCGAGTTCCTTGAGCCGCTGCATGGTGTCAAGCCGCTTCTTGGAAATCGACACCGTCTCGGCCAGTATCCGCATCTCCTCCCGCGTCTCCAGCAGGCTCTGGTAGGCCTTGAGCACCTCGACCTCGATCTCGTCGATCGTCTCGCCCAGCAGGTGGCGGGTCTCCTTGAGCCGCGCCAGTTCCCGTATGTACTTGCCACGCCGCTCAAACCCTTGGAAAATCGGCACTTCCAGCAGTAGATTGAGGAACCACCCTTCCTGCTCGGCGGCCAGAACGTCCTCGTCGAGAAATAGCCGAAAGTCAGGGCTGGTCACGAACGACTGGTTCAATACGGGCAAAAACCCCGCGTCGGGCCGGTCGACGTGTTGCTCGGCGAACGTCGAAAGCTGGTAGAGGCCGTCGAGACCGAACAACTCCAGGCCCGCCGCGCCACGGCTGCCCTTCCAGCCGCCCTGGGCCCGGATGTCCGGACCGTATTCCCAGAGCACCTGCCGGGCCTTGCGCCGCTGCTCCATTACCTCCGCCCGGGCCTGGGCGATCGACGTGCTTCGCATCAGGGCCACGTTGACCGCCGACTCCGGCGCCAACTCCAGGGACTCCAGCTCACCGGCCAGCGCCAGATCGGTCGTCCCGACCGGAAAGCCCAGAAGGTCCAACAGGTCCAGTTCCTGCCTGAGAATCTCACGCTGGAGCGCATTGATCCGGGTTTCCTCGTTGAGCATGTTCAGCCGGGCCGTCAAAACATCCAGTTCCGCCACCTGTTTGCGCTCATACAGCCTGACGATCCGCTCGTGCTGCGCGCGGAACTCGCCAAGGAGTTCCATCCGCTCGGCCAACTGCCGCTGACGCAGCAGCACCGTAAAGAACCGCAGCCGCAGGTCGGACAGCACCCGCCGAACGGTGTCTTCGTAGACGAACAGGGCCTCCCGCTGATTCTCCCGGAGCACGATGTCCCGCGGGTTGTCCTTGCCCCACTCGGCCAGCACCTGGGTTAATCGGAAGAACTGGTCGCGGCGGTCGGTAAACAGGTCGCCGGCGATCTTTTCGAGGTTCCGCTGCTCCAGGTCGTAGTACAGGTGCGGCAGGAACCGCGAGCGGGCGATCAGTTCGTCGCCGCCGACCGCCTCGATCGCCGACCGTCCGGCCAGGATCGACTGGTTGAATTCGAGGGCGAAGGCCAAAGCCGTCGGCAGTTCCAGCGGACCGGCCTCGACCAGCTTGGCCGCCACGGCCTCGCGCCGCGACTCGAGGTCCTTCAGTTCCGGCGCCGGCTCAAGATCCTGTGGCCGCTGATAGCGATCCCGGTTGTACTCCGCCAGGCGCTGCGGACCGGGTTTGTCCTTGCGCTGCTCGGCGAGCCGCTGTTCGATCAGCTTCTGGATCGGCGCGTCTGCGTCGTCAGCCAGGTTGCCGTGTCCCGGACGGTACATGTGGCAGCCCAAAAGCGCGCAAAAAACCAGCCCCGCCATTACGGAAAACCGTTTTACTTTCACCCGACTCACTTCCACCTGCCGCTTGATTCTGGATGGTTATGACTTTTATTAATGGAATGCGGTCTGTAGGCACCCTGACCGCATTCATTTGCCTATGTAAGTAAGACGCTCAAAGGAACTGATCCATTCGCCGCTTTTTTGAAAAACGTCAGAGGCCAGAGAATCAGCGCGAAGATACCACGAGTCTACCCGGCCGGAAGAACCATAAGGTGTGCATTATAGCTGCATTTGCGCCCCTGTCAAAACAAACTTCCTTCTCGTTTCTGTAAGTGCTGATCCAGCCGTGAGAAGTGGGGCATGCTCGCGTGTGGCGGGTCGGCGCGGTAGAATCTTCGTGACTATGGCGGAAGTGAATGATCGACAATCAGCCCTTCGATGGTGGGTGGTCCCGGTTTTCGGGCTGCTGCTGATTGCTTTGGCTGCGGCGATGTGGTTGTTACGAGGTGCCGGTTCGGCCGGGCCGGTGGCGATCGACAGCGGGCGGTTCACGATCATGGGGACGTTCGCCCGGATCCGGATCGAGGCCTCGGCTGCGGACGCCGGAAAGGAGGCCCTGGCCCGGGCGATGACGGCCCTGGACGACGTGGACCGGCGGCTGAGCACCTACCGCGAGGATTCGGAACTGTCGCAGGTCAATCGCGACGCTGCGGAGCGGCCGGTGGCGGTCTCGGCCGAGACGCTGATGGTGCTGGAGAGGTCGCTCGAATATAGTCGGGAGACCGACGGGGCGTTCGACATCACGGTCGTTCCGCTGCTGGCGCTATGGAAGCAGGCGGCCCGGGAGGGCCGGATGCCGACGGATGACCAGATCGCTGCGGCCCAACAACACGTCGGCTGGGCGAAGGTGCGGCTTTCGGCGTCTCCGCCGATGGTGCGGTTCGTCGAGGATGGGGTGCGGCTGACCGTCGATGCGATCGCCAAGGGGCACGCGGTGGATCGGGCTTTGGATGCGATCCGTGGGCCGGGCGTGACGGCTGGTCTGGTCGATATCGGAGGCGAGGTGGCTTCGTTCGGACGGCGGTGGACCGTCGGCGTCCAGGATCCCTTCGCGGCTGAGGCCGGTGACGCCCTGGGCGAAGAGGCGGGCTGGCGGATCGGTCTGACCGACGCAGCGGTGGCCACCAGCGGTAACTACCGGCGGTACGTGACCATCGGCGATCGGAAGTTCAGCCACATCGTCGATCCTCGGACGGGCCGACCGGCTGAGAAGCTGCCCAGCGTCACTGTGATCGCCCCGCGCACCATTGATGCCGACGCCCTGGCCACCGCGGTTTCGGTGCTCGGACCGCAGGAGGGTCTGGCCCTGATCGAGCGGATCGAGGGTGTTGAGGCCCTGCTGGTCGCCGGTTCGAAGGATGCGCCGCAGACGCTCCGCTCATCGGGCTTTGCCCGATTCGAATTGGCTCAGCCGGAGGTGACGCCATGAGGCGGGTTGCCGTG
>JAAYCJ010000194.1 GCA_012729815.1 Phycisphaerae bacterium
ATGGCCATTTTGCCCAACTCCTGTAAAAGAGACCCGGACACCGGTTCAACAACGGCTTGACTCAACAACGTCGGAAGCACGCCGACGCCCAGCCAAACGCCTTTTCGCTCCAGCGCGCCTCGCAGCGAGTCAGTACCCGCTTCGAGCCTTCGCGATACGGTGGACTGCGCCGCGCCAAGCTCCGCAGCCAGAACCGACTGCGTCTTGCCCTCAAGGAAATGCGCGATCAGCAGCCGGCGCGCATCTTCCGGCAGCTCCACCAAGGCTTCATCAACATAGGGCGATATCTCCTCCCACCGGGACTTAGGCTCAGCGGACACCGTCCGCGACTCCATCTCACGCCGTCGCCGCGCCTGATCCTGACGCAGCATCTTCAGCGATACCCACGTCGCCGTCTGATGGAGCCAACACGGCAGGGAACCCTTCACGCTGGGGTTTTTCCAGCAGGCGAAAGAAAGTGTCCTGACAGGCGTCTTCCGCCGCGGTCGGGCTGCCGACGACTCGCCGGCAAACGGCGTTGACCATGGCTGAGTACCGCTGAACGATCTCGGTAAACGCCTCAGCGTCGCCCTGCCGGGCGAATCGTTCCACCAGGATGTTGTCCGCGTCCGCCATCGAACGTCCTCCGAATGGGATCATCTACCAATATACACCGGCAGGACGAGGGACTATCCACCGAAACCGCCAACTCCCCAGGCGAGAAAAGAAAAAGGCTAAGCCATTGGTTACCAACAGCTTAGCCCAAATGGAGCCGATGAGAGTCGAACTCACGACCTCTTGCATGCCATGCAAGCGCTCTCCCAACTGAGCTACGGCCCCAGTCGGCGGCGTGCCGCCGATGTCCTTTTTGGGACAAGTACCATATAATATCGGCTTCGGGTACGACGGTCAACAGCGTTGTCGAGCCAATATGAATTTGAAGACGTTCAGCCGACAATTCGACGTGGCGGTGATCGGGGCCGGTCATGCCGGGGCCGAGGCGGCCCATGCCACGGCCCGGATGGGGCTGCGGACCGCGCTGGTGACGCTGTCGCGCGAGAAGATCGCTGAGATGTCGTGCAACCCCGCCATCGGCGGGCTGGCCAAGGGGCATATCGTCTGCGAAATCGACGCCCTCGGCGGCTTGATGGCCCAGGCGATCGACGCGACGGGGATCCAGTTTCGCCTGCTGAACCGCAGCAAGGGCCCAGCCGTCTGGGGCCTGCGGGCCCAGGCCGACAAGCTCCAGTACAGCCAATACGTCCGCCAATGGCTGGAAGACACAGCGAATATCAGCATTATTGAAGGTGAAGCAGCGGAAGTGCTGGTTGAGGGCGGCGCGGTATGCGGCGTGGAGTTGGCGGACGGCCAGCGGATCGGGGTTGGGGCGGTGGTCATCACGACCGGCACGTTCCTGAACGGTGAGATTCATATCGGCGAGCGGCGCTGCCCAGCCGGGCGGGTGGGCGAGCCGGCGGCGCAGCGGCTTTCAGGATGTCTGGAGCGGCTGGGGTTGCGGCTGGGTCGGCTCAAGACGGGCACGTGTCCGCGGCTGGCCAAAGACAGCATCGACTATGATCGGTGCGAGGAGCAGCCGGGCGACGCCGAGCCGATGCCGTTCTCGACGATGACCGATCGGATCGACCGGCGGCAGACGCCGTGCCACATCACCTACACGAACGAGGCGACGCACGAGCTTTTGCGGGCGAACCTGGGCCGGGCGCCGCTGTATACCGGGCAGATCCAATCGACCGGGCCGCGCTACTGCCCGAGCATCGAGGTCAAGATCGTCCGTTTCGCGAACAAGGGGCGGCATCAGCTATTTCTGGAGCCCGAGAGCCTGGAGTACGACTGGGTGTACTGCAACGGCTTGGCGACGTCGGTGCCGCAGGACGTGCAGGAGGCGATGGTCCACTCGATTTGCGGCTTGGAGCGGGCCCGGATCGTGCAGTACGGCTATGCCATCGAGTACGACTATATTCCGCCCGATCAGCTTGGCCCGACGCTGGAGACGCGGGCGGTGCGGGGGTTGTTTCTGGCGGGTCAGATCAACGGCACCAGCGGCTATGAGGAGGCGGGGGGGCAGGGCCTGCTGGCCGGGATCAACGCGGCGCGGGCGGTCCAGGGCAAAGAGCCGGTGATCCTGGGGCGCGACCAGGCGTACATCGGCGTGATGATCGACGACCTGGTGACCAAGGGGGTGGATGAGCCGTACCGGATGTTCACCTCGCGGGCGGAGTTCCGTCTGCTGCTGCGGTGGGACACCGCCGAGCGGCGGTTGACGCCTCTGGGCCGGGAGGTGGGAATCGTCGATAACGAGCGTTGGTACCGGTACTGCCGCCGATCGGAGCAGGCGGAGGCTTTGCGGGCGGCGCTGGCGACGCTGCGGGTGGACGGCGCGCCGGCTGAGGCGTGGCTCCGCCGTCCGACCGCGAGTTGGAACGAGTTTGTTGGCAAGAGCGGCCTGCGGGACGCCGCCGCCCTCGATCCGCGGGTGGTCCATCAGGTCCTGACCGATCTGCGGTACGAGGGCTACGAGGAGCGTGAGCTCCGGGCGGCCAGGAAGCTGCGGGAACTGGACAAGGTCCGTTTGCCCGCTGAGCTGGACTACCAGGCCGTTCGGGGCCTGAAGACCGAGAGCCGCGAGAAGTTCATCCGCCACCGCCCGATGACCCTCGGCCAAGCGTCCCGGATCACCGGTGTGACCCCATCCGACATCATGGTCCTGATGGTGTACCTGAATTCACAGGGCCGGGCGGCGAACCGGTCTGGCTAGCCACCAATTGGCAGGAGCAGCGGCACATGCACATCGTTAACAAGAGCAACTCTCGCCGTTACCAGCGGGACAATATCACGTCGTATCTGCTGGCGGCTGAGAGTTCAACCGGGGCGAAGCATATCACCACGTCGCTGGTTGAGATGGATGCGGGCGGCCGGCAGCACGTCCATTCTCACCCGACCGAGCAGTGCTACTTCATTATCGAGGGCGCGGGCGAGATGACCGTGGGCGGCCAAACCCAGCCGGTGACGGCGGGGGACACCGTTTTTATCCCCTCAAACGCGCCACACGGCTTGGTTAACACCGGCGGCGGCGTGCTTCGGTACCTCAGTGCCGGTTCGCCGCCCTTCGGTGCGAAGGCGGAATTGGAGCTGTGGCCGCTGGGGCCGGTCGAATAGGGGCGGCACGGAGCACGCGGACCACGCGGAGAAGGCCCGGGAAATGGAGAACAGGTAGATCAGGGCAGAGGGGGGTGTGCGTTTTGTACAAAACGTGCGATTTGTACAAGTCCCGGATTCCGGAGGGGGTGGTTGCAGGCCGTTGCCGGGGCGTGGGTTGCGCGGGTTTTGTACAATTTGTAAGATTTGCGCGGCCTTGTGGGTGGGAGGGCTGAGGGCGAATGCGGAATTCAAAATGCCAAGTGCAGAAATCAAAATGCGGAATGGGCCTGGGTAGGTTTTGTACAAATTGTAAGATTTGGCCGAGCCCCTTGTGGCTTGTCGGGGAAGTGGGCGTGGCCTGATCGGTCGGCTGGGCGGTATGGAGTTGTCAAACGTCGCGCGGGGCGACGCGCGGGCGGGGGAAGGCGGATGGTCCCCGCCGGATAAAGATAGCATGGGTTTTCCCTGGAGGCAAATGGGCGGTTTTGGGGGCGCAGGCAGAAACGCCGCTGGGGATTTCTGTGGAAGTGCGGGGAACAGGTTAGGAATGTGGGGGGATGGTTGGGAGAGGGATCGGAGGATGGTGCGTCGGGACGACGCACCCTACCCGTTCTCCGCGTGATCCGTGGCGGTCTTTTCGGGAGGTTTCGTTGAGGCGGGTTTGTGCCGATGCTTGCTTGCCTCGCGGTCGGTCCGGCGGTAATATTTCGGGTTTCCGTGCCGTCGGCAAACACTTGCAGTGACAAGAGGTAAGGAATAATGGATTTTCAGCCCGCGGAACGTCTCAGGAAGCTGCCGCCGTATCCTTTCGCCGACCTTCGCCGCAAGAAGGCGGAGGCGAGGAAGAAGGGCGTGAAGGTGATCGCGATCGACATCGGCGACCCGGACATGCCGACCCCCGATCCGGTGATCGACGAGTTGTGCCGGGCGGTTCGCGACGAGGGCGACCCGAACCGTCATCGCTACGGCTGCGACGTGCCGGTGGCGGACTTTCCGCAGGCGGTTCGCGATTTTTACCAGCGGCGGTGGGGGGTGGCGCTTCGGGAGGACCAGGTTGTCACCACCAGCGGCAGCAAGGACGCGATCGCCCAGATGGGCATGGCCCTGCTGAACCCCGGGGACGTGGGCATCGCTCCGACTCCGGGCTATCCGACGTACAATATCGCCCACGTGTTCGCCAGCGCGGTGACGTACTATGCGCCGCTGCTGCGGCAGAACGGTTTTCTGGTCGACTTTGACGCGATCCCGTTGGAGGTCCGCCGGCAGGCGAAGATCCTGTGGCTGAACTACCCGAACAATCCGACCACCGCGACGGCGGACCTGGAGTTTTTCAAGCGGGCGGTGGAGTTCGGGCGCAAGCACGATATTCTGATCGCTCACGACAGCGCCTACAGCGAGAACGTCTACGACGGCTACCGGTCGCCGAGCATTCTGCAGGTGGACGGGGCCGAGGATGTGGCGGTGGAGTTTTTCTCGTTGAGCAAGGGATTCAACATGACCGGCTGGCGGGTCGGCGCGGTGGCGGGCAACGCGTCGGCGGTCAAGGCCTTGGCGTCGGTCAAGGACAACGTGGATAACGGGACGCTGCGGGCGGTGCAGTTCGCCGCGGCCAAGGCGCTGAATGCGGCTGACGAGTTGACGCCGAAGATCAACGCGGTGTACCAGAAGCGTCGCGACATGGTGGTCGAGGCGTTGCGCAAGAACGGCTGGTCGGTCGATAAGCCAAAGGCGACGATTTACATCTGGGCCCCGGTGCCCGAGCGGTACAAGGGTTCGAGCGGGGCGTTCGCGGCTGAGCTGTTCGAGAAGACCGGCGTCTCGGTTACGCCGGGTTTGGTCTATGGGCAGTGGGGCGAAGGGTTCTATCGCATCTCGCTGACCTACAGCGAGGAGACGCTTCGCGAGGCCCTGGATAGGATCATGGAGCTTCGGGCCTGACGGTCGTGGTGCGGTTGCCTCTGGAAGAGTCGCGACCGTGAGGGAGCGGGGTCTTTGACAGGATGTAGGTCCGCCGCCCTCGGCGGACTCTTCTCCGGCGGTCGGAAGACGAATGAAGAGTGCAGAATGCAGATCTCGAAATGCAGAATGGAGAACGGCCGCCGAGGGCGGCGGCCCCACACGCGGGCTTTTGCCGCTGAGTTGTGCTAGAATTGCCAACCGGTCCGACGGTCCTGTCGGTCGGCCGAGGATAAGTGGGAGTTTTGTTGCATGGCGATGTCAAAGTTGAACGAAGATCGTTGTCGGAAGCTGGCGCGGATCCGCGAACTGGGCTTTGATCCTTACGGCGGGCGGTTCGAAGGCCACCTGCCGCTGCGCGAGGCCCGCGAGCGGTTCGAGGGCAAACCGGAGGGCGACGCTGCTCCGCGCTGCCTGATCGCCGGACGGATCGTCTTTCTTCGCGACATCGGCAAGCTCATCTTCCTGCGCCTGCGCGACTGGTCGGGCGAGCTGCAGGTGGGTTTGAGCAAGAAGCAGCTTGAGGAGTCGTGGGAGCTGATCAAGCAGTTCGAGGCCGGCGATATCATCGCGGCTGAGGGCGAGATGGGCTTGACCAAGACGGGCGAACTGACGGTCTGGGCCGAGAAGGTCCGGATTCTCAGCAAGGCCTTGAATCCGCCGCCGGAGAAGTGGCACGGCCTGACCGACGTCGAGATTCGCTATCGTCAGCGGTATGTCGATCTGTTCTCGAATCCGGAGGTGATGCGCACGTTCATTCTGCGATCGAAGATCGTCGATGCGATCCGGGCGTTCATGATCGGAAAGGGTTACGTCGAGGTCGAGACGCCGATGATGCAGGCGATCGCGGGCGGGGCGGCGGCCAAGCCGTTCGTCACGCACCACAACGCCCTCGATATCGACCTGTACCTACGGATCGCGCCGGAGCTCTACCTCAAGCGGCTGCTGGTCGGCGGGATGGAGAAGGTCTTCGAGTTGAACCGCAACTTCCGCAACGAGGGCATCAGCCCGCGGCACAATCCCGAATTCACGATGCTGGAAGCGTACGAGGCGTACGGCTCGTGGGAGACGATGGCCGACCTGGTCGAGGAGCTGGTCTGCCACGTGGCCCAGACGCTTCTGGGCACGCTGACCATCGAGCACAAGAACGACGAGGGCGAGACGGTCAAGACGATCAACCTGCAGCGTCCGTGGCGGCGGGTGCGGATGGATGAATTAGTGGCCGAGTTCAGCGGAACGAAGCTCAAGCACGAGTGGCGGTTCGACAAGCGGGACATCCGCGAGGCGGCGCCGGAGTTGTGGAGGTGGATGAACGAGGCGGCTGCGGGTTCCGGCGCGGAGGCATTGGAGCTTGTGCTCGGCGCAGCCGTGCTGCGGCCCTTGGTGGCTAAGCTCCCGCGGCTGACGCCGGCTGAGCAGTTGGTCGAGGTGTACGAGAAGCTGATCGAGCCGACGCTGATCGATCCGTGCTTCGTGACGCACGTGCCGTCGGTGACGATTCCGCTGGCCCGCGAGAACCGCGACGATCCGTATTTCGCCGACGTGTACGAACTGGCGATCAACGGGCAGGAGATCTCGCCCGGTTATTCGGAGCTCAACGATCCGGAGGTCCAGGCCCGCCACTTCCTTCACCAGGTGGGCGACGAGGAGGAGCGGCAGAAGATCGATGAGGACTTCCTCGAATCGCTGCGGTACGGGATGCCGCCGGCCGGCGGGATGGGTCTGGGCATCGACCGGCTGATCATGGTGCTGACCGGAGCGCAGAGCATCCGCGACGTGATCCTCTTTCCGCTGCAGCGCCCGCGGATCGAAAGGGAGCAGGGCGAGCCGGCCGAAACGCCTGAGGAGACGCAGGAGCCCCAGCCATGAAGTTCGCCTCGTATGGCAAGCCGCTGGTCACCATCTTTCTGCTTTCGCTGCTGGCCGACCTGGTGGCGATCGCGCTGATCGGGTTTTTTGTCTCGTATCTGTTTGCCGCCGTGTTCGCGATTTTGAGCCTGCCGCTGCACGCGTTTCTGCTGGCGTTCTTTCGCGATCCGCTGCGCGACGCGGATCAGCGGGAGCTTTCGGACCGACGGATGTACGCGCCAGCCGACGGCCGGATCACCGAGATCGCCGAGATCGACGATGCGCGGGTGGGCGGACCGGCCCTGAAGATCGGCATCTTCCTGAGCGTCTTCGACGTCCACATCAACCGCAGCCCGTGCCGCGCCGCGGTCGTCTCGGCCGAGCGGCACGAGGGCCGCTGCGTCGACGCCCGCAACCTCGAGTCGAGCAAGATCAACTCGTGCGTCGACGTGCTGCTGGCCCCGCACAGCGGATCGATCGTCGCGCTGCCCGAGCGGATCGTGGTCCGCCAGATCACGGGTGCGATCGCCCGCCGGATCGTCTGCGACGCCGGTCCGGGCGACGAACTGAAGGCCGGCGAACGATTCGGCATGATCATGTTCGGCTCGCGCACCGAGCTGATCGTCCCCAACACCCCGCACGCCAAGGTCCTGGTCACCCTCGGCCAGAAGGTCTACGCGGGTAAAGACCCGCTGATCGAATACGCCTGATTCGCTGTGTTGCGTGCCTGACGAACGGGTTAGTCGGCTTGGTGTGGCTTGTGCATTGCCTTGACGGCGATGGCGGCGGCTTTGGCCTTTCCAAGGATGCCGCTGAAGCGGGCGGTGCACATGGCGCGGTAGTCATCGGCTGACATGACGGGCTCAGCGATGGCGCTGGTCGTTTCGGGACTGATGGCGCCGGCGGCCAACTCAGAGCCGGCCTGGCGAACCAGGTCGAGTTTCCGATCGAAGAGCTTCGGCGCGTTGGCGGCGCCGGCGGCGGGCACGAGGATTTCTCCGGCCCGAACCCAGCCCATGCCGTCGCAGATCTTCCGGAAGAGGGCCCGCAGCAGGTCGAAGTTATCGAGTTCAGGAAATCCGCACGAGCTGATGAGCACGGTCTTGGGATGCCGGTCGCCGCGGATGGGGTGTTTGGTGCCGCCGTTTTCGGCCGGAAGCTGGGCCGGCTCGATGAAGGCGAAGAAGCGGTCGATCACGTTCTTGACCGGCGCGGGAAAGCTGAAGAAGTACAGCGGCGTCGCGAGCAGCAGATAATCCGCCCGCAGGTATGCCTCAGCGATCGGGCTGAAGTCGTCGTTTTGGGCGCAGCGGCCGGGGGTTTTTGTCCAGCAGGTCATGCAACTGTTGCACGGCCCGATGGTCATCCGGTGCAGCTGGAACTTGTGGATTTCCAGGTCTCCCCCCATCCCCTCGATGCACAGGTCCAGCATTTTGTCGCTGAAGGACTTGGGTCTCTGCGAACCGGAGATGGCCAACACCACCTTGCCCATGACGCCGCCTCCTTTTATTGTCGCCGCGAACAGAGCCCCGTTTTCGATCGCTGTGATTTGCGGATTCTACCGACCCGCCCGCGCCTGGACAAGATGGTCGTTCAGGTCGTGGCGATGGGAACTCGTGCGGCCCAGACGCTGCGAGGCGGCAGGTCGATGTCCTGGCCTTCGCGGATACGCAGCGGCTCGTCGGTCCAGAAATCGCGGGCGTTCACGGGATTGTCGCCCAGGCCGGCCCGCAACGTTTTGCGGCGTGGGGAGTCGGTGAGGTTGAAGACAACGACAATCCGCTGATCGTCCTGCTCAGCGGCGAGGACCGGGGTCTCTTCGCCGTCGGGTTCAAAGAGGTTCAGCCGGCGGGCGGGCCGATCCAGCGGCGGCAGGACCTGGCGCAGGATGGAGAGCCCCATCTCGTTGAGCTGCCCGATCGCGTCGCCGAAGATGATGTCGCCGCCGGTCAGGTACGCCGACAACGCCAGCACCCGGGCCTCCTGAACGTCGAAGGCGGCCCCGTCGCACCAGTGACCGCCCTTGCTGAACGGGTGCTGGGGCATCCGCGGGTACATGTGCGGATCGTCCGAGGTCTGCGTGCAGCGGACGATCACGAAATCGGGATCGGCGTTGCCGACCGCGCCGTGCATCCACATGTGGGCGAAGTTGGTCCGCGCGTTCTGGACGACGTGGCCCCAGAAGTGGTGAACGTCCTCCGAGGTGCGAATGGCGTCGACGATGCCGGTCACCGATTCGGCGGGCGAACCGCAGGCCAGCAGGTACGCATCGTCGCCGATGCTCTCGCGGATCAACCGGAAGAGAATCCGCAGCAGTTCGGCCCGGCCGACCTGCGGATCGTGGAAGGTCTCGCCTTTGAGGATCATGTGGGCGAAGTCGATCTTGAAGTACTCAAAGCCGTCGTCGCGCAGTCGGCGGTAGAGGCAGCGCAGGTGCTCCTGGACCTGCGGGTGCGTCACGTCGAGGGTCGCCATCTGGCCGTAACTGAGCTGCTCCCAGTAGACCTGTCCGCGGGCGTCCGAGACGAACCAGTCTGGGTGCAGCCGGTAGAGTGGCGTATAACGGTTGACGGTCAGCGGGGCCGTCCAGACCCCGGGCGCAAAACCCGCGTCCCTGACGTGGCGGCAGAAGTCGGTCAGGCCCTCGGTGAATTTCCAGCCGGCCTCCCAGACGCCCCACTGCTTTTCCCAGCCCTCGTCGATCACGATGTATTGCACCCGATCGCCGAACGTCTTGCGGCAGGCGGCGGCGTTCTCGTCCATATCCTCGCGGCGGACCGCACCGAGGTAGTAGTCCCACGAGTTCCAGCCGGTGACGGGCGGCCGCTTGGCCCGCGGATTGCGCGACGCGAACACCTTGCGATAGCGCTCCAGCAGGGCCTCGCCCGGTCCACGGCCGAGGATCAGCAGCGGCGAGGTGCGGACCGTCGCGCCCGGCGCGATGGTCTGGCGGTGGTCGAAGGTGACGCAGAAGCCGAAATCGCCCTCCATGTGGAGCGAATCGTGCTCGGTGACGATCCGGACGAAGCCGCCGCCGAACGGCGGCAGCGCGCCGATCAGCAGGGCCTCACCGCTTGCGTCGTGGCTGTAGATGGTCATCAGCCCGCTGGGCGGGTTGACGTCGCACCACTCGGCCGGGCGGTGAACGGGCTTGACGCCGGTGGCGGGTTCGAAGTCGGCGGTGTGGACCAGGTGGCGATGCTCGCGTGCCGCCCGCGGCCAGTCGAAGCACGCGGGAGCGAAGGTCAGCGTCAGGTTCTCAAGCCGCACCGGATGATCGGCTTGGTTCGTCAGCTCGATCAGGGTCGCGCGGTCGTGGTCGCGACGGATGCGGACCTTCAAGTCATCATGCCGGGCGGCGGCGGCGTTGGCGCCGTCGGCGGAAAAATCGAGGCGATCCGAGCGCAGGACGAGATCGGCGGTGCGAATGGTCAGGACGATCCCACGGGCGGAGAACAGACCGGCTTCGAGTTCAAAGGCGCCCGTTGCTTCGACGAACCTGAACATGATGGCGGTTCCTTGATCGACTGATTGGGGCGATTGTACGCAGGCTCGGCTCTTGCGTAAATCGCGGCGGTATACCAGCCGGTGCGGGATCAGAACTTGCCGACAAACTCGACCAGACCCCAATTCGAGACGCTGCGGGCCGGGTCGGAAAACGATCCGAAACGAATCGTGCCGGCCGTATCGTCCGCTGCGTCGGGGCGGGAGAGGGTTTTGAGCACGACGTTGTCGGCGGCGATGCTGACCACCTCGGCGGCTGGGTCGTAGATCAGGCGGTATTCGCGGAAGACGCGCACGTCCAACTCGGCCAGTAGTACCGGTCCTTGCGGGCCCTCGTGGTAGAGGCCGTCTTCGCCGAAGCACAGCGACCAGCGGTCGCGGCCGTCGCTGATCTGCACGCCGACCGCGCAGCCGGGGCCTTCGGGCGGTTCGGCGACCGCCGCGCGGACCCGCACCTGCCAGCCGCCTTCGTGGGACAGGTCACGCTCGGTCAGGTTGCGCGTATACCAGGCGTGCCCGTCGCCCTTGTCGGCGATTGTCCAATAGGCCCAGCCGTCGGCGGCGCCGGGAGCCAGTTCGACGTCCGGTCCGCCGCCGTCGAGAATCCACGTTTCGGTCGGCGGGTCCAGGTCCCGCTGGTGGAGGATCACCACGGCGTTTTCGCTCTCCAGCGCCATCCGGATGAGCAGCAGGATCACGATCAGGGCCGCCACGCCCAGCGAGGCGAGGGCGATATTCCGTGTTTTTTCAGGCAGCGGCATGATGTTGCGCCTTTCGATCGGGTGTCTTTACCGGCTGGAGACGCCTTGAATGACGAGCAGAGCCAGAATGACGACGATGGCGATGATGCTCAGGACAAAGAAGATCATCCTCATGGCCTGCCCCCTGTACCGGTGTTCCTCGATGTTAGAAGTCTACAATGCTTTGCGGAGTGCATCAACCTCCGCTAAGATGTTCCTCGGTCCAGATGAGGGTTGAATATAAGCAATGGTTGACGTTCATAAGGATAACAGCAATTCGCTCGATCTGCCGGGTCAGGACCGGGACGAGTATTTCATGAAGCAGGCGGTGAACCTGGCGATCGAGGCCCTGGAGCACGATGAGGTGCCGGTGGGGGCGGTGATCGTGCGGGAGGGTCGGATCATCGGTCGGGGGTTCAATCAGCGGCAGATGCTGGCCGATCCAACCGCCCATGCTGAGATTCTGGCGATCACCGCGGCGGCTGAGGCGGTCGGCGACTGGCGGTTGACCGGCTGCACGCTGTACGTGACGCTTGAGCCGTGCCTGATGTGTGCGGGGGCGATTATCCTGGCCCGGATCGACCGGGTCGTCTATGGGGCGACGGACCCGAAGGCCGGGGCCGTGGAAAGCCTCTACCAGGTCCTCTCGGACACCCGCCTGAACCACCAACCCCAGCTCCGCAAGGGAGTTATGGAAGCCGACAGCGCGGCCCTGCTCGTCGAGTTCTTCCGCAAACAGCGGGCGATGGGCAAGAAGTAATACGTATTACAGGTTCCATCCATTCGGGCTCAGAGTGTTTCAAGCGGGTTTGGTGGGATGGCCGATAACGTGGGTATGGAAGTCCTGGTGGTTGCTGCGCATCCGGATGACGAGGTGCTCGGCTGCGGGGCGACGCTGGCCAAGCACGCCCGGGCCGGCGACCGCGTTTTTGTGCAGATTCTTGGGGAGGGCGGAACGGCGAGGGCCGGGCGCGGCAAGGTGGGGGTCAAGCGGGTCGCCGAGTTGCAGAGGTGCGCCGCCAAGGCGGCCAAGGTATTGAAAGTCAAAGACTTAACGATGTCCGGGTTGCCGGATAATCGGTTTGACGGGCTGGAACTGCTGGAGATCGTCCAACACGTGGAGCGGGCGATCGAGCGGTACCAGCCGGAGGTGATCTACACGCACTTTTGGGCCGACCTGAACGTGGATCATCGGCTGACCTGCCAAGCGGTGGTGACGGCCGGGCGGCCGATGGGCGTGTCGGCGGTGCGGCGGGTAGCCGCGTTCGAGGTGCTTTCGAGCACGGAA
The DNA here is from genome assembly GCA_012729815.1 of Phycisphaerae bacterium. Classification (NCBI taxonomy): domain Bacteria; kingdom Pseudomonadati; phylum Planctomycetota; class Phycisphaerae; species Phycisphaerae bacterium. Next base: position 12,475 of record JAAYCJ010000194.1, read on the forward strand.
TGGTCGTTTGGGACGGTCGGTCCGTCGTTCGAGCCGAATGTGTTCGAGCGGCTGGACGAAGAGCTTCTGGAGGCGAAGGTCGAGGCGATGAGTTGCTATCCGCGGGAGCTTCGCGAGTGGCCGCACCCTCGGAGCCCCGAGGGGATTGAGGTGCTGGCTCGGCGGCGCGGATCGCAATGCGGCGCGGGTCTGGCGGAAGCATTCACGCTGATTAGAGAGGTTATATTATGAGAGTACTGGTCACCGGCGGATCGGGCTTCATCGGCACGTACGTGGTCAACACGCTCAAGCGGGCGGGTTATACCGTCCGGGTGCTCGATCTGATGCCGCCTCGGGCGGTGGGGGTCGAGTACATCATGGGGTCGGTGCTGGATCCGTACCAGACGTCGATGGCGGTCTACGGCTGCGACGCGGTGATTCATCTGGCGGCGCTGCTGGGGGTCAAGCGGACGGAGCGGAAGCTGCTGGATTGCCTGGATATCAACATCAAAGGAACGATCCACGTTTTGGATGCGGCGCTGCGCGAGCGGGTGAGCAAGGTGATCTCGGCCAGTTCATCCGAGGTCTACGGCGAGCAGACCATTCAGCCGATCAGCGAGACCAACCCGACGTATCCCAAGAGCGTTTACGCGGTGAGCAAACTGGCGGCTGAGCAGTACTGCCGGGCGTATCATCAGCACTACGGGCTGAACTACCAGACGGTGCGGTTCTTTAACGTCTACGGTCCGGGCCAGGTGGCGGAGTTCGTGCTGCCGCGGTTCGTCAAGGCGGTGCTGGAGGGCCAGGCCCCGGTGGTCTACGGCAGCGGCGAGCAGGTGCGTTGCTTCAGCCACATTGCGGACATTGCCGAGGGCATTCGGCTGCTGCTGGAGGCGGACGTGGAGTCCGAAGAGGTGTTCAATCTGGGCAACGACACCGAGCCGATCAGCATGGCCGACCTGGCGTGGCGGGTGATCGAGCTGGCCAACGTGAATCTCGAACCGCGGTTCGTGTCGATGGGCTCGTCGGACCGTCAGGCCGATCGCGAGATCGTCGCCCGCGTGCCGGACCTGAGCAAGGCCCGGTCGGTGCTGGGCTACGAGCCGAAAGTGTCGCTGAACGACGGGATTCGCGAACTGCTGCGGGGCGGCAACATCCCGGCCAGTTGGTTTGAGCCCATGATGTACCAGATCACGCGAGGCCAAGATGACGTCGCCCGAGTCGCGCCAACGGAAGAAGATCATACCGTACAGCCGGCCGTCGGTTAGTTCGGCTGAGATCCAGGAAGTTCGCAAGGTGCTGCGGTCCGGATGGCTGACCACCGGGCCGGCGGTGGAGCGGTTCGAGCGGGCATTCGCCGAGAAGGTGGGGGCGCGATTCGCGGTGGCGTTTTCATCCGGGACTTCGGCGCTGGTCGGAGCGTGCGCGGCGGCGGGAGTGGGGTCGGCCGATCGGTTCATTACCACGACCATGTCTTTTGTCGCCTCAGCCAACTGCGGCCGGTACTTCGGCGCGGCGGCGGACCTGGTCGACGTCGAGGAGCCGACGCTGAACGTCTCAGCCGCGGCAATCGAACAGGCGATGCGCCAGAACACCAGGGCGGTGGTGGCGGTGCACTACCAGGGCCATCCGGTGGATTTGGCGGCGATCTCGGAGGTGTGCCGGCGGCGCGGCGCGGTGCTGATCGAGGACGCCGCCCACGCGCTGGGCGCCCGGTACCGCGACAGCGTCATCGGCGACTGCCGATATTCTGACCTCTGCGCGTTCAGCTTTCATCCGACCAAGCTGATCACCACCGGCGAAGGCGGGATGGTGACGACCAATCGCGAGGATTTCGACGAGCGGTTGCGGCGGTTTCGCAATCACGGGATGGTGCGGCGGCCGGAGCTGGAGCCGTGGGAGTACGACTGTCCGGAGTTGAGTTTCAACTGGCGGCTGAGCGACGTGCACAGCGCGATGGGTTTAGCGCAGTTGGCGCGGTCGGATGGGTTGCTGGCCCGTCGGCGCGAGATCGCAGCGTACTACAACGAGCGGTTCGCGGCGTGCGACGCGCTGATCACGCCGGTCGAGGAGCCGGAGTGTCTGCATGCGTATCACATCTACGTGCTGCGGTTCCGTTACGACCGGCTGACGATCAACCGGCGGGGGATGTTCGAGCGACTGAAGGCGGCGTCGATCGTGCCGCAGGTGCACTATCGGCCGATCCATCGGCACAGCCAGTATCAGGCGTTGGGCTATGAGGCGAGCGCATTTGGGGTGGCTGAGGCGGCGTATGGGCAGATGTTCTCGATGCCGATGTACCCGGATTTGACGCAGCGCGAGGCCAGGTACGTCGCCGATACGGTCTGCCGGCTCGTCGAAGAGAACAGGCGGGATTGACGATGAACGTGGCCCTGGTGGCGCGATGCGGCGGGGATTACGGATGGGGGCATTGGATCCGCTGTTTGAACCTGGCGGCTGCGGCACGGGCGATGCGGCGCGGCTGGTCGGTGGCGGCGTTGTACGACGGTCCGGACCGGGCGGTGGGGATTGCTGAGGGCTATTTGAAATCGTTGGAGGGTATTGCGGTTCGGCCGTTGGGCGAGATGGGCTGTCCGCTGTCGTTCGACGCGGTGCTGATCGACCGGCTTGAGCACAGCGCAGCCGATCTGCTGTTCTGGAAGTCGCGATGCGAGCGGCTGGCGGTTTTTGACGACATGGGCGAGGTGGCGAGCGGGGCGGATCTGGTGATCCGGCCGCAACTGTTGCCCGACGGCGGCAGGCCGCTGACGGAGGGGCGATTGCTGTACGGTCCGCGGTATTTTCCGGTCGCGCCGGGTTGGATTCGTCTGCGCGAGCAGTATCGGCTGGACCCCGCCGATCGGTTGGTTGTCTGCCTGGGCGGCGGGACGACGAATCGCCGCGGCTATGAATTGACGGCTGAGGCGCTGGCTGCGTGCCGCGACGTGGAGCAAGACAAGATCACCTTCGTGCTCGGCTACGAACTGCACGAGGGCGAACTACCGGCCCGAATACGTTCCGCTCTCGGCGCAGTCGAAATCCTCCCCTCAGTCGACCTGCCGGCGCTGATGCGAACGGCCCGTCTGGCGGTGGTCGCGGGCGGTTTTGTCAAGTACGACCTGGCTGTCGCGGGCGTTCCAGCCGTCATCCTTTCCGGCCCGGAGCACCAGGCGATATTGGCCCGCGCCTTCGCCCAAGCCGGCGCGGGCGTATATGCCGGTTCGATCGATGACCTGGCCCCGCAACAACTCGCAACAGCGATCTTACAGACGTGGTCCGACGACCAGCGGCTAGTCGATGTCTCCCACTCCGCCAAAACCCTGTCTGACGGCTGCGGCTCTGAGCGCGTGCTGGCGGCGTTGG
>JAAYCJ010000195.1 GCA_012729815.1 Phycisphaerae bacterium
TGCCCAGCTCGCCAATCCGCAGAGCCTGCAATGGCACCTCGCGCTCCGGCGGCACCTGGCTGAGTTGGATCTGCTCGCGGGCGTAGAGTTCCGGCAGGGTTCGCGGGAGTCGGTCCGCGAAGGTGGCGGTCAACTCTCGCGCGTTAGTCAGATCGTCCGCGCAGATCGGCCGGACGCGCAGCGGGAGCGTGGTCTCACGCATCGCCAGCGGAACCCAGTTGTGGTATGCGATGTCCTTGCAGGCCTGGAAAACTTTCCGTGCGATCACCTCGGCATAGGCGATGTGGCTCTGCGGCTGGGCGGGCTTCGCTTCGCCGTAGTCCATCCAATGCAGGTCGCCGCTCGTGCCGTTGGACATCAGGGCGACAAAAGGTGGCTCGGCGTTCTGGACATTGACCAGAGTGGTGAGCTGGTCGGCGAAGGAGCCGAAGTAGTCCGCCGAGACCGGCGGGGCGCCGACATAGTGCATCGAATAGTTCGCCAGCAGTCCGATCGGCCGACCCTCCGGCGATTGCACGGAGACAATGGAAAGGTCCGGATCGACCGGGCCCGCGGGGCCGAGATAGTCCGGGTTCTGATAGCCGGGATGCATCATGGCCCGAACGCTCAAACGCCCGAAGGGGTCGGTGTCGATCCGGTCCGGCCGCCGGATCCAGCGCCGGCAGTGGGTGTGCTCTGGAGCTCGCACAACGGTCCAGCCGATCCGCGCCGGGGCGAGGTTCGCCGTGGCCTCTGTGACCGCTTGGGCGATCTGCGCCGGGAGCCATCGTCGGTAGCCGGGATTTTCTCCCGATCCGAGCAGACTGGTCAGCGTGGGGGCCGCGTGTGTATGCGTCGCCGACATCAGCATGCGGTCCACCGGGATGCCGGTCGCCTGATGGGCCAGAAGCTTGGCCTCGTCGAGCAAGTCCTGGGTGGCCACGCAGGTGTCGACGGTCAGGATGGCGACGCGGGTGACCTCATCATCCAGCACCAGGCAGCGGGCGTGGAGTCGATCCTGGATTGTGTCGGCCGTTTGCGCAAAGAAGCTCCCGGCGATGTGCACCGGCAGTTCCCGCGGCGCGATGTCGATCGCGGCCGCCCCGGCGCGGAACACACGCTCGGTTTCGGCTCCCCACACCCTGGCCGACCAGGAAACCAGGGCAAGCAGCACGATACAAAGGCATACGCGAGGCGAACGGAACGCGCAAGCGGCGAGCATGAGCAGGATCTCCGGAGAGAATGTCCTGGCGTTCACCCTCCCGGCACGCGCCGGCGGTGCGCTTCCGAAGATTGTACAGCGCCGGGCTCACTCCTGCAGGTGATAGGTATACAGGTCGTCGAACCAAGCGGTGCCGCCCTCGCCGCTGTCCGTGTGGCAGTCGAGGATCGCCAGAACCGCGCCCTGCGGCACGGGTTCGGAAATCGCCGACACCTTCTGCCAGAAGGTCGTACCGCTTAGCGGTTGTGTGGCATGGACGGCCAGTTCACGTCCCTGGCCGTCGAGGAAGCGAAGTCGCACGCGGGCCTTGGCTTTGAGAGCGTCGGCCCGCTGGTGGCCGCCGAAGGCGAACCGCTGCCCGGCAATGACCGCAAACGGCGTCGAGCTGAATCGTCGCTCGGGCTTGCCGGCACGGATCCGCAGCGAACGAACGCCGGCAAACGATTGCCGTACCTGCAAACCGCCAATGTCCATCAGCCCCTCAATGCGCAGGTGTCCCTGGGCCGGTGCCCGACGAGTCCACCACAGGTCGCGATGCCAACCGTCGTCGTGGCGCAACTCGAACCACTTCCAGCGATCGCTGGCCCATTCCTCTGCCGTCCACCCACCGAAGTCGGCTTCCAGGCTGGGATTGACCACCAGATTGACGAGCGGGCCGCGGGGCCGGTATCCACTGGACCGCGGCTTGACGGTGAACGTCCGGCCGGCAGGCTCAAAGTCCCCAGTGGTCAGCACGAAGCAGTCGATGAGCTTCGCGTAAGGCGTGCCATTGGCCAGGTTCACGTCCAAGCCGCCGGGCCGCTTGCTGACCACGCTGTAGCTGAACCGATGCTTGCCGGGTTTCAACAGCGTCGTACCGTAACGATACCAGGCGAAGAGCATGCGCTCGTCCTCGAGGGCGTTGTACTGGGCCGCAAGGCGGATCTGGCTTGGGACGAGGGCGTTCGTGGCCTCTTGCCAGGGGCCGTCGTTCACCCGCCAGCGACCGGGCGAGGCCATCGCCAGGACGCCTTCGCGGACCCATAGCTCATAGTGGCCCTCGCCCTGGACCTCGAAGTCGTAGGTCGCGACGTAGCCGTCCGGCGAGGGCGGCGGGATCTGGGATGCCAGCCCCAAGAAGGCGTCGCCGCTCAACTCCGGCAACGCGCTGAATACGTCGAGGTTGAAGTTCGAAGCGGTCGGTCGCTCGGCCTCGATCAAGATGGCTGCCGCGTCGCTTTGTGGAGTCTTCGCGGTTCCCGAAGTCGCCAGACTCTCAAACCGCGGCGCCACATTCGCCGGGGTGCGGATGATCGCGGTGGCTCGCGTTTCATGAGTAGCGAAGAGGATGCCCTGCGGGGCCCAACTGAACTTGTTGTTGGAACTGACCAACGTGCGGTCGTCAGGCATCAACTCGAAGCGGAACGCGTCTCCCGAGCCTTGGGCCGGCGGGATCGGCGTACCGTCCGCGCGGTGGATGCGAGTGCGGCTTCGTGCCTCGGGCGGCACGGTGAAGCTCACCGGGTACGGCTTCATGGGCGGCGGCTCGCGGTGGTTGCTGGTCGCGTCGAGATTGAACGGCGGCAACGCTTCGCCCAGACGAATCGTCGAATCCAGATGCGGAACCAGACTGATCACCGTGACCTGTTCGTCGCCGGCGGTGTAGGTGAAGGCCTCGAACTGCGGCCCGACCTCCAGCATGCGCACACCAAGGCCGTTCTCCATGAACGCGGCATAGTTGAAGCGGTGGTCCCGGCCATCGAAAACAACCTGCTGTGGCCGCCAGCCGGGCTTCACCTCGGCATTCTTGCTGATGATCTGAACTTGGCCGTCGATCAGGTTCCAGACCTGGCCGGCTTGGTTGCGGGCGATGATCTTCGCCCCGGCCGGCGGCTGCAAGACCTGGAACTCGACGCCGTCGTCGTCCTTGGCGAACTCGTCCGTGTAGTACTTGTCGATCATCGGGAACACGCCCCGGTCGCGGCGATAGCCCACCCAGGTGACCCGCTGCCCGGTGGCCAGATAAGCTTTGACCTCGTCCGCCCAGCGCAGCGATGCCGGCGTGTTCTCCAGGTTGATGAACATCATGTCCGTGGCCGGCCGCA
>JAAYCJ010000196.1 GCA_012729815.1 Phycisphaerae bacterium
ACCTCGTCGACGCCGTCCGCGAAAGCGCGGTCGACCTCGAAAAGATCGTAACAACCGACCTGCCCGAAGCCATGCAAAACATGACCGCCGAACAGCGTCAGCAGTACGTCCGCGAAAAAACCGAACAACGCCAGACCATCCAACAGCAGATCGCCGACCTCAACGAACAGCGGAAAACCTACATCGCCCAGGAAATGAAAAAACGCGGCGACTCCAACCATTCAACCCTCGGCGCCGCCGTCATCCAGGCCGTCCGACAGCAGGCGGAAAAGAAAAACTTCGCCATGCCGCCCCAAACCCAACCGGCGGCGAATTCCCCCGCGACCCAACCGGCCGCCGGGTCGTAGACCGTCAAAATCGCGGCTTGGCCCAGACGTCGACCGCCCGAAAGCCAGCCGACATCGTCCCATTATGCGGCGTGCCGGCTGGGATCAGCAGTTCGTCGCCGGGGCCGAGCATGATCTCCCGGCCGTCAATCACCCCGGAATACTGCCCTTGCAGCACGATAAAATACTCGTCGCCCTCATGCGTGTGCACCTCCATCGTCCCGCCCTCCGGGCAGTCCCAGAACACCGCCTGCCCGCCGTCCGCCGCCTCGTAAAGGTAGCCGGAAATGTTGCCGGCCCGATCGCCGACACAAACCAGGTTGTGCGAACTGGTCAAAAACTCCGGAAACCCCGTCAGCTTCTGCATGATCGCGTCCCCCAAAGTGATAAACCGTCAAAGCGACGGCTCTTCGTCATCCGAATACCAATGACCATAGATAACAGAATCCTCGAAAACTGCCAGCGGATTCTGCCGCCGCCTAAAGTGTCCCACATCCGCCCCAGATTCACCGCCAACCGCCGCAGGCTCCCGCCGAAGCGAAAAAATGTTGATAACACCCTCTTCTGCCTTCACCTCAGCGTCTCCGCGCCTCGGCGGGAAAATCTCCGGGTCTTTGAGGCTATTTCGCCGCCTTCAGGACAATCGCTTCCTTCTGCGGCGTCCGCGGAAGCTCAACGGCATGGAGTTCACCGTCGAAGTCCGGCACCTGGATCGTACCCGCCTGGTCCGCGTGCAGCCACACCCTGGTTCCCTCAGCCGTCCTGACGCGGATGACGCTCACCGCAGATGGAAACTCCTGACCAAAGGCCTTGACGGCACAGACGCCCTCCAACTGCCCATCGTCGCTGGTCACTCGCCACCCGTACGGACCAAGCGTCACTCCAGCATCCGCCACCTCATACGGCGATTTCGTCAGATTGACCACCAGGCTCAAGTCCGGATACTTCGTCGCCACCACATACTTGCCCACATACCGGAAATCCAGCATCTCCCGGCCGAGATAACGGGCGACGACATTCTTCTGTACCGCATCCAGCCACCAGAGCCACCGCATCTCGGGTGAATCATCCGCCAGCGTGTCGCAGTTGCCGTCGCCCACGTTCGACATGATCGAATACCCGTGCGCCAGAACACTCGAAAGCCGCTGAGGGTTGTCGACCTTATCGCCCAGGTTGTGCAACGTGCTGATCACCCGGTCGTGGATCGCGTACTGGAACATCGGCGACCACTCCCAGCCGTCCTTGCCGTATCGGCCGTTGTAGTCGGTCTCCTCAGCCGGATCGCCCATCATCGGCCAACTGATCGCATGAAAAACCGCGGCGTGCGGAACCTGGATATCAAACCCCCCTTCCATCGCCAGCGGCACGATCGCCTTCAGTTCGCCCGCCAAATCCGCAAGCTGCTGAACGTACCCATGCGGTGGATAGCCCGTCGCCGGGCTGTAATCGAAATCGCCCCACCGGTTGGCCAACTGATCGCAGAACACCATGTCCGCCTTCCACTGCTCGCAAAACTCAGCCATGATCCGCCGGTTGACCTCGACCACCGTCGGATGCATCGGGCTGACGATCCGGCCGCCCGCTGTGCTATCGAAGTTCCCGCCGTTGTAGACAAACTCGCCCGCCTCGTCGCGCAGATAGTGCTCCTCACCGTGCTGGCCCGGCGTGCGGTTCTCGGGACTCGGAACCATGTTCCAGAACGTCGGGTTCGTGTGCGGCATCCACAGCTTGCCCTGTGTGTGAATCGCATCGATCAGCGGGCCGAACTCCTCCTGCCCGCCGCCCGACCACGCCGGCGGCAGGTAGTCCGGATACCCGCGGTCAAAACCATAGTAAATGTAGCTGACGTTGTGAATCACCGACGGCGACGGGAACCGCGACAGATTCTCCCGCATCAACCGAAAATCGCTCCGCGCCGCCGCCGCTTGGCCCGCCGCCGTCGACGAGCAGTACTTGATAATCACGCTGCGAATCAGCGTCTCGTAGAAGTCCTTCGGAAGCTTCTCAGCCACCGTCGGACCAAGCTCCCGCAGCTCGCCGTACCGCCGGCCGATCGCCCGCATATCCGCACCCACCGCGATTTCGAACGCCGGACAGCGTATCCACGCGCTATCGGGCGCGTAGAAGTGATAGGTCCGCCCAAACGCGCACGGCAGACCCGCCGCGTCCGGATCCGCCCCGCCGCCCAGCAGCGAAAACGTCGACGGCATCATCGGCCGGTCCGCCTCCGCACGATAGATCGCCACCGGACCCGCCCCGTCCGACCGCGTCCACATCGCCAGGTCGCAAAACGCCGGCGGATAGCGCAGCGCGAAGCTTCGACCTTCCTTGAAAAACTTCGGCGTCAAAGCCACCGCGTAGTCGTTCGGAACGTGGAACCGCTCGATCGTCTTGTAGTCGACGCGAATCCGTCCGGGCATCTGAAAGTCAACCGACTGCGGCCCGTCCACGCTGATCCACGGCTCGAAGTGAAATCCATCCGCCGTCGACGAAACGACCGCCTTCACCCGCACCGGCTCGCGCGGACTCTCGTACACCATCGTCAGCCGCCCCGCCTCCTGGTCCCACGACCATGAAAACCCGTTCCCCTCGCCGCCGAACGTCGACGCGTAAACCGCCCGATTCAGTTTCCCCAACGGCGGACCCGACATGAAACAGCCGAAGTTCTTCTGATGCACGCCCGGCTCCACCGACCACAGATTCGACTGATCCGACGGACCCGCCAGCACCGCGCCCTCCGCGTTCGTCAGCCGAACGATGTGGCCGTCGCGGGCCGAAAAAACCAGCATGCCCGTCGGAGACGACAGAACCAGTTCACCATCCGCCTCCGTCAACACCGGCTGCGAAGTCGCCGCCGCCCATACGTCCGCACAAAGGCATACCGCAACCGTCAGATGCCAGATCGTCCTCATGGAATACCTCCCGAAAGGGTTCTTTGCCGAAGATCAAACACCGCTCGCTCAATAAACCGTGTCGCGCGTGGTTCCCCGCCACGATGCGGGAACGTACGACTCGCGCCCCACGTGCCCGTCAAAGTAAACGATATTGAAGTAGCCGTCGCCCGCGTACACGGTCGCCGAATTGAACGTCGCCTGATCCGATGAATGCCCGCCGCCGTGCCGCGGAGGCGGGTTGCCTTGAAGGTTGAAAGGATGGAAAAACTGCGCGTAAGGCGGATAAGAATAGTCCTGACCGCGCCGCTGCCAGGTGTCCATGACCGCCGGCGACCGGCTGGGATAGACGATCTCGCCGATCCGTCCCGTTCGCCACTGAAATCCCGTCGCCCCCGATACCGGATCGGGCCGATCCGCGGGCAAATCATGAAGCGTGCAGTTCAGCGCATACGAGAAACAGATGCTCGCGCCGAACTCCGCCTCAGCCGTCGGACACGCCAGATACCCTCCCCACATCCCGCGATTCGCCGTCGTCTCGGGCACCACCGGCCCCATCATGGACAGCACCGACACCGGCCACCAGATCTCCCACTTGCCGCCCAGGTACTCGCCCATCGGGATCAACCCGTCATTCTCATCCCCAAACATGAACAGCCCGCGCCCGATCTGCGAAAGGTTCGACCCGCACGCCACCGACTGCGCGCTCTGCCGCGCCGACGTCAAAGCCGGAAGCAAAATCGACACCAGCACCGCGATGATCGCCACCACCACCAGAAGCTCTATCAACGTAAAGCCGCTCAAACCGCTGCCGCACATCCGGATGCTCAACGTTCTATCCCTGTTCATGGCGTCGTTCTCCCGTCTCGTGCACCACCAGATGCGGCGCAATCACCACCTGTCTGGCCGGACTCTGCGGATCGGTCAACTGACGATCCAGAATCTCAGCCGCCGCGCGTCCATACGCCTTCACGTCAATCTCCACCACCGTCAGCGGCGGATTCAAAAACGCACCCAAACCCACCTCATCGCCGTACGCCACCACGCTCACCCGATCCGGAACCGCCACCGCCCGCTCCCGCAGCGCCCGCAGCACCCCCATCGCCCCAAACGCCGAAATGCAGAACAACCCGGTAAACGCCACCGGCGCCTCCAGGCGCCGAAGGAAACTGCGATACGCCACCTGCCGCGCATCCTCGCCCGACTCCACGCCACAATCCAGAATCAGATCATCCAACCCCGACTGCCCAGCCTCCGCCATCGCCTCGCGCCATCCCGCCAGCCGCTCCATCACCGTCGAATCGTGCGGCTGATCCAGCGTGATCGCGATCCGCCGGTGTCCCAACGCGAGCAGATGCCGCGCCGCCAGCCGACCCACCTGCCGGTCGTCCACGCTCACGCTGCTCGCCGTCCCTATCTCCACGTGCTGATGCAGGACCACCAGCGGCTTGCGCGGCTGGCGAAGCGCGTCCAGCAGGTGTCCGGGAAACGCCTCGGAAGACGGCAAAAAAACCGCTGCGTCGGCTTCCCCGATCGCCCGGCCAAGGTCCAAACCACCCAGATCGCGGAAACTGCTCAGGTCAAACGACCAGTCATACCCTCGCCCCGCCTCCACCACCGCCCGACAGATCGCATCGGCATTCGACGAAGGGTAATCCGGCCGGATCAGGGCGATCCGACGCAACGCCCGGTCGTGAACCTCCGCCACCACAAACCGCTGACGACCCGCCGGCCGGTGAATCAACCCCTCCCGCTCCAGCCGCCGCAACGCCCGCTCCACCGTCGCGATCGACACCCCGTGCGACGCCCTAAGCTCTTGCACCGTCGGCACTTGCTGCCCGGCCGGGATCGCCCGCAACTCTTGCCGGAGCCGCTGGGAGAGCCGGAAATGTTTCGTCGCCGCCAGTCGTCTGGGCATCAACATCGCCTTTATTTCGAAATAACTTATTTCGAAATAATTGGACCACAAACGACAGAACTTGTCAATACCCTTCTCAACCGGATGCCAACCGCCCCGCTACGCCCGCAGCCGGACCCACTCAATCGACGTCAGATCGGTCGCCGGACCGTTATAGTAGACCACCAGCACGTCCCCATCGCCCAGCCGCGCCGTCGCCGGCAGCCCCAACGAAAACTTGCCCATCTCCGCCCAAGCATCCTGCATCGAACCCTTGTTCCACGTCTGACTCGCCGACGCCGGCTGCGAGATGACCAGTTCCGTCTCAGCCGGCCACGAACGCCCATGATCGCCGCTCACCCGGACCTTGATCACCGGCTCAGCCGTCCGATCCACATACACCATCGCCACCCGCCCGTCGGCCAGAGAAACCGGCTGGGCAGGTTGACCCGGCACGCCCGTATCCCACAGCGGCGACCACGTCCGCCCGCGATCCAACGACTCCCGCGCGTGAATGTTCAAATACGTCGCCGCCTGATTGTCATACGTCCAGAACGGAACCAGAATCCGCCCGTCCTCAAGAACGCCCGGCCGCTGATCCCACCAGAAAAACCGATTCGCCGGATCGTGGCTGACGATCGAATGCTCCGGCCAACTCCGCCCGCCGTCCTTCGAGAACATCAGCACCGAACTGTGCCGCCAGACCGAAGTGTCGTAGTAGTGCTTGTTCAACTCGAACTGACACGCCAGTTCGCCGTCCGGCAGCACCAGTGCGGGTCCGGTCAGCGGCGTCGGAACGTCAAAGGGCGACGTATCCATAGGCTGCGGCCTCGTCCACGTCGCTCCGCCATCGGCCGACCAGGCATGAAAAACCCGCGTATCCAGCAGCCCCTCCGTCTGCTCGTTAAAAAACGGCAGCGCCGGGTCCGACACGTCCACCCACATGATCGACGCCAACAGCCGACCCGCGCCGACGCTGGTCGGATAAACACCGCGAAAACTCCCCTGCCGCCCCTCAAGGGCCGGAGGCTCGAACGGCGCCGCCGGAGACGACCACGTCGCGCCCTCGTCGTCCGACCAGCTCACCATCGCTTGCTGCCCAGCCGTCGCCGCCTTGGTCGGCGCAGCCCGAAATCCACACACCCATCGCCCGCCCGGCAAAACGCACACGCCCGCAAACGCGCACGACCGCCGGTCCTCTTCGCCGCCTTCAACCACAACGCCGCGATCAACAATCTTCATCGTTCATCCTCGTCACCAACTCTGGCGAGCGATGATAGCGACGGGCGGCGCAAATCTCACGGTTTTTCATCCATTTGGGCCCGCGGCAACCCACAGGGTCTTGGACCGCCGACGGCCCAACCGCCGTTCCTCCGGCCCATCCCCCGCCAGCGGGAGATTCCAGAAATTCCCCTTGCACTCGCCAAAGGCTTCAGGTATAATGTTGG
>JAAYCJ010000197.1 GCA_012729815.1 Phycisphaerae bacterium
CGACGGTCGGCGGGACGTGGTGAGCAGCGCCTTGCTGGGATCGCCGTGGGAGAATATGGGTCATCATTTCGATCCGAACGGCGGGTCGGTGTACGTGATTGATTCGTCGCTTCGCGGTCGGCGGGCGATGGAGGGTTCGGCGTTTTTGACGCTGGAGGGCCCGGCGTCGTTCGGGGCGGCGATGGCGGCGGTGGACTACAACGGGGACGGGCAGGAAGACATGGCGGTGGCGTGTCCGCTTCGGGCGGAGGTGTACGTGGTGTACGGGCCTCGCAGCGGCGTACTGACGATGCCGGAGGATGCGGACGTGGTGATCCGCGGTCCGAGCGGGGCGTTCGGTTCGGGTCTGGCGGCGGCGGACGTTGATGAGCGTGGCTGCGGCGAGTTGGTGGTGTCGGATTACATCAACAATGCGATCTACGTGGTGCCGGGCGGGTTGAGCGGCGAGCAGGCGGTGGAGGATGTGGCGCTGGTGGCGGTCCGGTCGGACGATCCGGACGTGCTGGCGTACGCGGCGACGGTGGCGGATTTGACGGGCGACGGGCGATGCGAGTTGATCGTGGCGGCGCGGCTGGCGAATTCAGAGACGGTGGGCCGCTTGTTCGTGATTCGGGGTCCGCTTCGCGGCGAGCTGTCGCTGCAGAAGGACAGCGTATTGGTGCTGGATGACGTGGATCGCGGTCAGCGGCAGATTTCGGTGGATGTCAGCGGGCCGGTGGACGGCGGTCCGGCGCTGCTGGCGATCGGGCTTTCGGGTCGGCGGCATCTGCCGGAGAGCAACAAGTATGGCGAGGTGTGGGTGATTCCGGGGGATTTGCAGGGTCGGTATGGTCTTAACGACGTCGATTCGCCGCCGTTCGCGTGGCGGCTGAAGGTTACCGAACTGGACGATGCGAGTCTGGACCGGCTGGGGACGGTGGTGCTGTTCGCCGAGACGCAGGAGGCGGGGCGGGTGGATCTGGTGGTTTCGGCGCGGGTCATCGAGAGCGATCCGCAGGATTTTGGGCAGGTGATGGTTTTTTCGTTGGAACGGTAGCGCGTCCTGGGCCGGCGTTCAGGGCGGCCGAGGATACTCCGACGGCTGGCGCGTCGGGAGGATGGAGCTCACGATTCCGGATCGGATTGCGCGGCCTTGCTTCAGTTCGCGGGGAGGATTCGCATGCTGTCTTCGAGCAGGGAGAGGCAGCTTTGGCGTTCGCGGGCCCATTGGTCGTCGTCCCCTCGAACCGGGATGCATTCCTGAAGACGGGCGAGGCAGCGCAGGGCCAGGCGCGGGGCGAATTGGGACCTGGAGACATCCTGATCGTACAGGTATCGCTCCACCAGTCCGGCTCGCTCAAACGGTCCCCAGCCCAACGTGTCGATGGCCCAATACTTGTACTTGGCGAACTGGATGTGCGGGTCTTCGAGGCAGGCCCGCTCGAAGAGCTGGAACCCGGTGAGCCTGCGGCCGTCGTACTTGAAGTTCCAGGTGAGGTTTAGTCCGTTGGAGAAGACCAGCGGCACAGCCACCGCTTCCAGGGCCGGCCGAAGCCGGGCCAGAGCCTGGCGAAACAGCGGCTGGGTCATCCACGGTCCGCCTTTGTCGGCGATCAGGTCGAGCTCCCAGATCAACGAGCGGCGCGGCAGGGTCTTGCTGATGGGGTGTCGCTGCAGCGGTTCGGTCAGGGCGTGCAGTCGCGTGACGCCTTCGATCACGAGGCGGCAGATCAGATCGATCTGGTCGGTCGTCGCGTTCCAGAACGGCAGATCCTCGCCTTCCAGGTGGGTCAGCACGGCCATCGGCCCGACGTCGGGAAAGTCGGGATGGAGGGCGGGGCCGGCCAGGAGCTTCTGCACCGGCAGGCCGAGTTCGGCCAGGATCCCGAGGAGGCGGGCCTGTCGCTCAGCCGAGTCAAGAGGATGGGCGTAGGCATGGACCTCGACGGCTGTGTCTTGTCCGTCCGGCAGGCGACAGTGAGCGACGAGTGGATAGCGATAGATCGGGATCAGCGGGGCGAGTTCTCGAATCTCCGACCCGTTCGGGAGGGCTGAGAGAATGAGTCGGGCCTGGAAGGCGTCCAGGGTGGACGGCAGGTGGGCGACCGGTTCCATCATGTCGGAGACCTGAGGCAGCTTCAACAGGACGGCTCTATCAAACCGCTCATCGGGTGCATTGCCATGCAGCATATCCTGGACCATGTTCAACATCCTTTCCTTCAGTCGGGTTCGCGATGCGCTGAGTCGGTTGTTGACCGTGCCGACGGAGACCTCGAGGAAGTCGGCTATCTGCTTTTGGGAATACCCGTCGATGTAGAACAGGGTCGTCACTTCGCGTTGGGAGTCAGGCAACGTTCGAATGGCTGCATGCACCCGGTCTTTCGCTTCCTCCCGCTCCATCGCGTCATGGGGCGGAGGCACGGCGGATGCGACGTGTGCGGCGTCATCCAAGCCGGTCGCGGGCCGTTGCCTGCGGCGGGTGGCTCGTCCGCACTCGGACCAGACGATCCGGCGAAACCAGCCGGGAAAAGCCTGTGGCTGTTGAAGCTGCCCGAGCTTCCCGAACGCTGTGATGAACGCATTCTGTGCGACATCCTCGGCCAGATGGAAATCGCCGAGGATGGAGTAGGCGTAGCCGCACGCCATACCCCTGAACTGCTCCACCAGCCGGCCGTAGGCTTCGACGCGGCTACGGCAGTCCGGCGCGGAGGCGACCCGAGCGACCAATTCGGCAACCTGTTCCACATCAACACCTCTGCCAGAAGGCCTTCTATAGATAAGAGCCGGTGTGCATTTGCGATCTTTACCGGGAACGGCGGTTTTTCGCGACAGTTTTTGGGTGGTCGGTGCAGTAGGTTGGGAGCGAGGGCTACGGAGGCGATGGCGGGGTTATGCGGTGGGAGCGAGAGTGGTGGGCGGCGCCCGCTCTACTTGTCGTTGAGGTTGAAGAGTTTTCGGGCGATTTCGGCGAAGTGGTCGGCCTGGCCGTTTTGGGCGGCCTGTTTGAGGGCGGATTTGGGGTTGGCCAGGAGCTGGTTGATGGTGCGGTCGAGGAGCTGCCGGATCTCCTCGCGGCATTCCTCGGGCAGCGAGGCGAGGTGTTGGCGGGCGAAGGCGCGGGCGAGTTCGGCGTCTTTGACCTGTCGGGCGGAGGTTTCGAGGTCGCGGATGAGGGCGCCGAGTCCCTGGGCGCGGAGAAGTCCGTCGAATCGGGCGGCGCCGTCGCGGACGATCTGCTGGGCGTGTTCGACGGCTTGGCGGCGGCGTTTGAGGTTCTCAGCGGCGAGGCCCTGGAGGTCGTCGATGTTGTAGAGGTAGACGTTGACGAGTTCGCCGACGGCGGGTTCGATGTCGCGCGGGACGGCGAGATCGACCAGGAGCACGGGGCGGCCGCGGCGTTCGGCGAGGGCGCGGGTCATGGACGGGACGCGGAGGACCGGGTGGGGGGCGTCGGTGGAGCTGATGACGATGTCGGCCCGGCTGAGGTAGTCGTCGAGGAGGTCGATCTGAATGGCTTTGCCGTCGTAGCGATCGGCGAGGGCGCGGCCGCGTTCGAGGGAACGGTTGAGGACCAGGACGTTTCGGACACCGCGGGCGACGAGGTTCTGGAGGGTGAGTTCGCTGGTCTCGCCGGCGCCGACGATCATGACGGTTTTGGCGGGCAGGTCGCGGAAGATTTTTTCGGCGAATTCGACGGCGACGGAGCCGACGGAGACCCGTCCGCGGCCGATGTGGGTCTCGCTGTGGACGCGCTTGGCGATGGTGAGTGCCTGCTGGAAGAGCGGGTTGAGCAGCGGCCCGGTGGTGGCGGCTTCGGCGGCGGTGAAGTAGGCCTGCTTGACCTGTCCGAGGATTTCGGTTTCGCCGATGACCATGGAGTCGAGGCTGGCGGCGACGGCGAAGAGGTGTTCGACGGCTTGGAGGTCCTGTTTGACGTAGCAGTGGTCGGCAGGGTCGGGGTTGAGGGTTTCCTGCGGGTGGCCGGTCAGGATGGTCCAGAGTCGCGGGCGATGGGCGGCGACCAGTTCGCCGGCGGCGTAGAGTTCGGTTCGGTTGCAGGTGGAAAGGAGGACGAACTCGGCGTCCTGGAACTCCCACTTGATCCGCTGGAGGACACCGGGGATGTCGTGTTTGCGGAAGGAGAGTTTTTCGCGGAGGGCGAGCGGGGCGGTTCGGAAGTTCACGCCGGTCATGACGAGGTTCATGTGTTGCCTCCCTGCCCGGAGGCGGCGAAGTCGTGCATGCTGTCGGTCAGGAGCGGGACGCCGACGAAGGTGAAGAGGAGGCAGGCGAGTCCGGCGAGGGTGACGACGGCGGCGCGTCGTCCGCAGTAGAGTCGTCCGAGTCGCAGGTAGAGCAGGACGGCGTAGACGGCCCAGGTCAGGGCGGTGGCGAGGATTTTCGGGTCGGTGAGCCACGCCCTTCCCCAGCCGTTGATGTGGGCGAGGACGACGCCCAGGGCGATGGCGGCGGTGAAGACGACGAAGGCGAGTCCGACCTGTCGGCGCATGAGGGCTTCGAGGGTCTCGAGCGGCGGAAGGGCTTCGAAGGTCTGGCCGAACTGTTTGCGTCGGAGGCTTCGGTCCTGGACGAGGAAGGCGGCGGCGTAGACGCTGGCGAGGGTGAAGAGGGCGTAGCCGAGCAGTGCGGTCAGGACGTGCAGGATGAGCCAGGGGCTTTCGATGCCCGGCTGGACCGGCCGATGGGCGAAGGCGCCCCAGGTTCCGAAGGCGGCGAGGACGGTCACGTAGGGCAGAACGATGAGCCAGAGGCCGCGGAGGTCGTGGCGTCGGGCGGTGAAGAAGAATACGACGGTGACGGCGACGACGTAGAAGAGGAGGGCCTGGTGGCGGTCGGCGAGGCTGAAGTGTCCGGATCGGACGGCGTCGACGACGAGGGCGAGCGCGATCAGCAGCGAACCGGCGAGTATGAGGCCGGCCTGCGGTAGCACTCGGTTCGCTCGGCGCAGCGGCGCGGCGACGGCCAGGGCCAAGGCGGCGGCGTAGCAGATTACGCCGGCCATCGTCGTTATCAGCTCAAACGTCGGCATCGCTATCGGAGTCCAATAGTTTCAGATCGATCTTATCGGCGTCCAGCCGCACGGGCGACTGTTTGTATTCGCGGACGGTCCAGAGCTCCAGGTGCTCAGCGTCGGTGAATGGGGCGGCGAGTTCGTCGATCTGTCGGAGGCAATCGTCGCGGCCGGCGCCGTGGAGCATGGCGTAGATGGGCCAGGGCCAGTCGGTGTGGGTGCGGCGCTGGTAGCAGTGGCTGACGCGCGGGCATTCGGCGAGGTGCCGGCCGAGGGCGTCGAGTCGGTCGGCTGGGGCGTTCCAGAGGGTCATGACGTTGCGGTTGGCGGTGAGTTTGGCGAAGTTCCACAGGGCGCCGATCCGTCGGATCAGGCCGTGATGTTTGAGTGTGATCGCGGCTTGGAGCAGGTCGTCTTGGGTCATGCCATTCTGTTTGGCCAGTTCGGCGAACGGCTGCGGGCATAGCGGCAGATCGTCCTGGAGGAGGGCGAGTGCGGTGCGGAGTTGGGCGATTGGCGGCGTCCGCTTGGGTGGTGAGGGGGTTGGCCAGTCGTCTGAGGCCGGGAAGAGGCCGTCGAAGGAGATTTTGTAGTGTTTGGTGGCGTCGAAGGCGCGGATCGGCTGGGCGATGGCCTGCGAGAGTTCCGTGAGGACCTGGTCTGGTGTTGGTCCGGCCGGCGGGCAGGTGAGGGTGAACCAGAGGTTCAGGTCGGCCCCTTCGCGGAGGAAGTTGTGGGAGACTTCGGGTCTGGCGGTGATGAGGGCGGCGAGTCGGTCGGCCTGGTCTGGACGGACGGCGGCGGCGGCGAGGGTGGAGCGACAGCCGAGGCGACGGGTGTTGAAGAAGGCCCGGACGTGGCGAAGACGGCTGGTGGTCCGCCACTGGGCGAGCTTGTTCAGCAGCGAGGGCTGGTCGATATCGGCGCGCTGGGCGACCATCCGCCAGGGCTCAGCGGTCAGAGGCAGATCCTGGAGCAGGCCCATCAGGCGACGGTCCGCCTCGGGCATGCCAGGGGTCAGGTCATTGGTATCGCTGCGGATGGACATGGACCTCCCACACTCGGAACAAAGGCAATTATATCAGTTGTCAGCGGGTCATGAAGGCGAATTTGCCGGGCGGGACGCCGGTGGTTTTCTTAAAGACTTTCATGAAGTAGAACTGGTCATCATATCCGACGGTTGCCGCGACTTCCTTGATCGGGCGGCCCTGGGCAAGGAGTTCCTTGGCGCGGGAGATTCGGAGCGAGGTGACGAATTCGCGCGGGCTGCGGCCGGTGTGGGTCTTAAAGAGGCGGCGGAGGGTAGGCGGGCTGAGGTTGAAATGTCTGGCCAATTCGTCGATGGCGGTCTGGTCTGCGCAGTGGTCGGCGAGGAAGGCGAGGATCGGTTCGATTCGTTCGGGGCCGGCGTTAGCCTGATCCGAGCGGCGGGACGATCGGAAGAGGGCGAGGACCATGTGCAGGATGGTGTTTTTGCGATCGAGGATCTCGGCGAGGTCTTCGCGGTGGATATTGGGCTGGAGTCGCCGGTGGGCGTCGGCGACGGCGGCGAGCGGGTCGTCGATGACGGCTCGGTCTTTTGCCAAATAGCCCAGTTGCAGGAGGTTATGGGCTTCGGGGCCGTTCCAGACGACCCAGCGGGTCTGCCATCGGTTTCTGGGCATGTAGAGGTGGGGTTCGTCGGGGAAGAGGATGATGGCCTGGCCGGCGTGGACGGGGAGGGGGCCGGTGGCGGGGGAGAAGAAGTCGCCTTGGCCGGCGTCGACGCGGACGGCTGCGAACTGGCCGAGGATTCGGAGGCGTTTTCGGCCGTAGTCGTTGAAACTGGCACCGATTCGGTCGACCCAGAGGCCGACGGCGCGTTCGGGTCCGGAGGGGGTGCGGAATTGTTCTTCGCGGTGGACGGGCAGGTCGGATGTGATTGAAAAGTCCATAACGGCGACCGCAAAATCCATTGTTGGTGGAATAAGGCACTTATTATCATCGATTTATGGCATGATATCAAGGGTATGGCGGCCCATTGAGGGCGTTGTGTCTGGTCGAAAAGTGCATATCGGTGGATAAAGGAAAGGACGAGACGGATGAACGCTCGTGAACGTTTCCTCGAGACGCTGCGGTTTGGCAAGCCGGATCGGATTCCGTTTTCTCCGGGCGGCGGTCGGGAGTCGACCCGGGCCCGCTGGCACCGGGAGGGTCTGCCGGAGGGCGAGCAGGACATCACGGGGTATGCGTATCGCGCGGCGGGCGGGGTTGAGAAGCTCGATCCGGGGCTTGGATCGTTCCCGATCAGCGAGCGGATGATTCCGGAGTTCGAGGAGAAGGTGATCGAGCGGAAGGAGCGGACGCAGATCGTGCAGGACTGGAAGGGGAACATCTGCGAGATCAGCAATGAGTTCGACACGCGGTACCTGCGCAATGCGTACGATTTTGTGACGCGGCGGTGGATCAAGTGTCCGGTGGAGTCGCGGTCGGACTGGGAGGCGATGAAGCAGCGGTACGACGCGGAGGATCCGTCGCGGCTGGCGGAGGACGCGGCGGAGTTGGGCCGGCGGATGGCGGAGCGGGACTATCCGGTGGGGTTCCATTTTTCGGGGCCGTTCTGGCAGCTTCGCGAGTGGGTGGGGTTTGAGAATTTGTGCATGATGTTTATTGAGGATCCGGATTTCGTTCGGGAGATGCTGGGTTTCTGGCAGGAGTACGTGGCGCGGCTGATCGAGCGGGGGTTGGAGTACGTCAAGCCGGACATGGTGCATCTGTCGGAGGACATGGCGTACAAGAAGTTTTCGATGATATCGCCGGCGATGTGTCGGGAGTTTCTGTTGCCGGTGTGGCAGCGGTGGGGACAGATCGTGCGCGAGGCGGGCGTGCCGATCTACGCGATCGACTCGGATGGGTACATCGGCGAGTTGATTCCGATCTGGATGGAGGCGGGAGTCAATTGCTGCGATCCGATCGAGGTGGCGGCGGGCAACGACATCAACGAGTTTCGTCGGCGGTTCGGGAAGAACATGGCGTATCGCGGCGGCGTGGACAAACGGGCGATGGCCAAGGGCGGCAAGGCGCTGGCGGATGAGTTGGCGCGGATTGAACCGGTGGTTCGCGACGGCGGGTATATTCCCGGCTGCGATCATGGCGTGCCGTCGGATGTTTCGTGGGCGGACTTTGTGGATTATGTGGGGCGGCTGGCGAGGATGACGGGGTGGATGTGAGGAAGAGAGAATTCTGAATTCAGAAGCCAGAAGGTGGAGGTTATGGGGCGAGGGCGACGGAGCCTCGGGGTAGGGGGGCGGGGTCGATGAGGACTTGTGGGGTTGCGGGCCGGTGATTCTGCACGAGTTGGCCGAGGAGTTCGCCGGCGGTCCGGCCGAGTCGTTGCGAGCAGGTCCAGGGGCACCAGACGGTCAGGGGCGGGTCGAGGGCTTCGGGGAGGTGTTGGTTTTCGCCGGTGACGGCGACGACGCTGATGTCCTTTGGGATGGCGAGGCCGGCGCTGCGGATGGCTCGGTAGGCGTTGGCGGCAACGACGGCGTTGAGGGCGACGACGGCGGTGGGCGGTTTTGGGAGGGCGAGGAGTTGTCGCATGGCGTCGAAGCCGCGGCGGTCGGTGAATTCGGTTTCGAAGCGGAACCACTGTTCGTTGGGTTCGATTCCGGCTTCGTTCAGGAATTCACAGAGGCCTTCGACCTGTTGATCGACGGTCCAGTATCGCGGCGAACTGATGTAAGCGATACGTCGGTGGCCCAGGTCGACCAGGTGCTGGGCGATCTGTCGCGCGGCGAGGCGGTGGTTCAGGACAACGATGGGGCCGTCGAGGTGGTCGAGGGGCTGGCTGAACTGGACGACGGGCAGGTTGATTTCGAAGAGCGGCTGGTAGACCTGGTGGGCATCGGGTTCGTAAGGGAGCGGTTCGACGATGGCGCCGGCGGGTTTTCGGTCGAGGATGCGTTTGACGGCTTCGCGTGCGTGCCGCGGGTCGTCGCCGACGTATTCGACGGTGACGCGGGCACCGGCGGCGACGGCGGCCTCTTCGAGGCCGGCGAGGGCGAAGTCGCCGTGATCGTGGCGGTAGCGACAGAGGACGGACCAGTGGAAGGAGGCAACGGTTTTGGGTGCGGCGTGCTGGTCGAGGATGAAGGTGCCGCGGCCAGGGGTGCGGCGGATTTTGCCTTCGTGCTGGAGTTCGAACATGGCCTGGCGGATGGTGCCGCGGCTGACGCTGTGGATTTCCATCAGAAGGTGTTCGGCGGGCAAGGGTTTGTCGGGGGTGAACTCTCCCCGTTCGATCCGCGCCAGTATCCAGTGCTTGACCTGCTGATACTTGGTCGGAGATCGATCATGATGTTCCGCCTTGTGTTCCGGCCCCGACTGACTCATGCTCCCTTGGCTCGTATCTACAACATTTAAGGTATCTCTACAAGCGGATCGCAGGGGTTGTCAACGAGAAACTGCACATGAGTGCAGATATTGTTGTGGAACAAGGATTTCTGATGTAAATTGGCCTGTACAGCCGGTCTAAATGTATAGACATTTGGTGCGTTGAGAGGTGTTGTTGATACGGAGTAATGGGCATGGAGTTAGCAAGACAGCTTCGGCGGAAGATGGCGTTGGGCGAGGTGGTGTTTGGGACGTTCGTGTGTGAGATGAAGACGGCGGGGGTGGCGGCGATACTTCATCGCAGCGGGTTCGACTACTTGATTCTGGACATGGAGCACGGGTTGTACGACCCGGATCAGGCGGGGCGGATTATTGATTCGGCGAAGCGGCACGGCATTTGCACAATCGTTCGGGTACCGTGGCATGAGCCGGGGATGATCAGCCGGATTCTGGACGCCGGGGCGGAGGGGATTCTGGTGCCGATGATCCGAACGATGGAGGAGGTGGATCGTGCGGTGTCGGCGGCGAAGTACGCGCCGGTCGGTCGGCGGGGGCTGCATCCGATCCGGCCGCACACGGATTTCGTTGCTCCGGCGAGCATGGAAACGTACTGCCGGGAGGCCAACGCGAATTTGATTCTGGGCATTCAGGTTGAGACGTGCGCCGCGGTGGAGCTGATCGAACCCATCGCGGCGAATCCGGGGGTGGACATGGTGTTCGTAGGTCCGGGGGACCTGTCGGCTGAGATGGGGAATTTCCAGGGGCTTTCGCATCCGGACGTGCTCGAGGTGGTGCGGCGGGTCGCGCGGGCGTGCGACGCGCACGGGAAGATCGCGTCGAGTCATTCGGGCAGTTTTGAGGACATTCGCCGGGTGGCCGAGGTGGGGGTGAAGATGATCAGCAATTCGGATGAGATGACGCGGTTCCACGAGGGGGCGTCGGGGTTTATCGCAGGGGCGCGGGAGGCGTTGGGGGGGTAGGAGAGACGGGCAGGTTCGGTCGTTTGCGGGCTTGTGCCGGGCGAGGCCGGGACCGGCTGGTTACGCGTCTGGAGATTCCATCTTGACGCGGGGGTGTGGTTTGCGTTACACTTAGACCGGTTTAATAGGCATATGAGTGGTTACTGTTTCGGTTTATCAAGGTTTGGACGATGATCAGCCGGGCTCGGCTTATCGACGTGGCGCGGGAGTGCGGGGTATCGAAGGCGACGGTGAGCCGGATTCTGAACGATCCGGGCGAGCGCGATCCGTTCAATAAGGTGACGCGTCGGCGGGTGGTGGAGACGGCTCGACGGCTGGGGTATCAGCCGAGCCATCGGGCGCGGGCGTTTGCGCGGGGTCGGAGCGAGGCGATCGGGGTGCTGTACGGGGGTGCGCTGCCGACGGTGGGGCACGTGTACGAGAGCTTCTTTGCGAGCTTTGTGGAGGAGGTGCATCGGCGAGCCTGTCACCTCGCGTTTCTTCCCGCCCGGTACGCGATGGAGGACTGGGATCGTCTGGTGTTACCGGAACGGGTGGATGCCCTGGTGGCGGTGGAGGCCGTTGATCCGGAGTGCGTGGTTCGGGCGGAGCGGGCCGGGTTGCCCCTGGTCACGTGCAACGCGGATCCCTCGGCGGAGCACGATTCGGTGGTATTTGACGACTATCAGGGGGCGTGCCTGGCGACGCAGCACCTTCTGGACCTGGGGCATCGGGACATTCGGTTCTGGCTGGTCGATTCGGGCCATTACAGCGTGGAACAGCGTTGCCGTGGTTTTGCCGATACGATGGCGCGTGCGGGCGTGGACGTTGGCGGCGAGAGGGTTTTTCGGACGGAGAACACGCAGGCATTGCCGTTTGTTGAGAGGTGTCTGGCGTGCCGGCCGCGGCCGACGGGCCTGTTGGTCTACAACCATTACCAAGCGGTCGAGGTGCTGAAGGTGCTGCATGGGCGCGGCGTTCGGGTTCCGCGGGAGATGAGCGTGGTGACGTTCAATGACGCGTATCCCTGCGAGCACGTGATTCCGCCGTTGACGACGGTGCATCTGCCGTTCGACCGGATGGGTCGGATCGCGGCGGAGATGGTGTTTCGGAAGATCGACGACCGGGATTCCCGCTGTGAGCGTGTGGTTCTGCCCGAGAGGCTGGTGGTTCGCGAGTCGAGCGCCGCCGCTTCGGCGGTGCGTTCGGAGGAGGCATCCGATGAGGAGTAGGAGTTTCACGCTGATCGAGCTTCTGGTGGTGATTGCCATCATTTCCGTGTTGGTTTCGCTGCTGTTGCCGGCGTTGTCGCGGGCTCGCGATGCGGCCCGGCAGGTGGTGTGCGAGAACAACCTGCGGACGATGGGCATGGGCCTTCGGTATTACGCGGAGGACTATGAGGACGCGGTGATGCCGTGGCGGATCATCCGGAGCAGTCCGGCTTCGGGCGATCCGTACGGGAACAGCGAGTGTTGGTATCCGCGTCTGGCGGGATACGTGAAGGACGGGAACTGGTGGGACGTCGATCCGGGCACGGATCCGAGCGTGTGTCCGAGCTGGCCGAGCAATCGGAGTTACGCGATGAACCGGTACAGCGGGCAGTGCTACGATACGGGGGAGAGCGACGGGAGTTGCCCGTGGCCGGGGAAGGTATCGGGGCTGTTGTGCCCGAGCGAGACGCTGTACCTGGCGGACGGCAATCCGCTTCGCAACGGGAGCAACTGGCGGTGGGCGTGCTATGAGGCCCACGAGTGGAATCTTTTGGACCGGGTGGATGATTTGCGTCATCCGAGCGGGGCGGGCATGCTGTACGTGGACGGGCACGTGAGTGTTAATCACGAGGGGGTCACGCGGTTTGACGCCGCGCTGTGGCATTTTCTGAGGAACTGACGGGTGCGGACGGTCGAGGCGAGCCGGTCAGACCGTCCGGTCGTCGGGCCGGCAGGAGCTGGGCGTCGGTATTAAAGGCGGCCGGGCGGAGGTACTGAATGTCAAGTTCACACAAGCTGTCAGCCTCGGACGTTGTTGTGTTCATTTCGCTCGTTGCCACCGTCACATCGAGCGGCCGGGTGGCTTCGGGTGCGACGTTTGTGAAGGGTGAGAGCCAACGGCGGGTGGCCGATCTGTCGGGCGAGTGGGAGTTTCAGCCGGTCTGGCGGAAGCAGCTTGGATATCCGCCCGACGCGGCGGGCTGGAAGACGATCACGGTCCCGAATCCGTGGGGCGCCCGGAGCGACTGGCAGCGTCTGTCGGGCGAGCCGCCGGCGGAGTGGGACGAGACGTACGGTGACGGGTGCTTTGACGGGCCGGGCAACAGCCTTCCGTTTGCGTGGTACAGACGCATTGTGGAACTGTCCGAGACGGCGGCTGAGAGCAGGATGAAGCTTGAGTTCGACGCGGTCGCTCACCAGGCGTGGGTGTATTTCAATGGTACGCCGGTATGCCATCACGTCGGCGGGTTCACGCCTTTTGAGGTGGACGTGACGGATCTGGTCCGGCCGGGCAGGAACGAGATTCTGGTTGGCGTGGGCGATCAGCGGTCGTTTACGAGGGATCGGTATTGGCAGCGTGAAGCGGCGTTCGCTCCGACGGCGGCGATGTATCCCTTTTACGTCGGGATCTGGCAGGACGTTCGGCTTGTCATTCGTCCGGCGGCGGCGATCGACGACGTGTTTGTCATGCCGTCGGTTCGGGCGATGCGGCTTGACGTTGCGACGACGGTGAAGAATGAGGGGAAGGATCGCTTCGACGGGTTTTTGCGGGCGGAGGTTCTTGACGGCGAGGCGCCGGTCAAGGAGTTCGAGTCTTTGGCGGTGTCGCTCGATCCGGGCGAAGCGAAGGTGGTGACGTTCTCGGAGCCGTTCGAGCGGGCGGAGTTGTGGTGGCCGGACCATCCGAAGCTGTATCACGTGAGGACGACGCTGGAGAGGGGCGACGGCGAGGTGGATGGGCAGACGCAGCGGTTCGGGTTTCGGGAGTTCTGGATCGACGGACGATCGTTCGTTCTGAACGGGGCGAAGGTGAGGCTGTGGAACATCTGGGGACACGTTGGGGAGTACAATCGTTCGGGAGCGGCTGAGGGGCTTGAGGGGGCCAAGCGGATGTGGCGGGCGCTGAAGGAGAGCCACATCGTTTCGGCGAGGCTTCACGGCCAGCCGATGGCTCCGTGGATACTCGACGCGGCGGATGAGGAGGGCGTCCTGCTGATCGCGGAGTCGGCCCTTTACGACGGAGGGCACCAGTTTTTCGGCGAGCCGCCGTACGAGGGCGAGCCGGCGGAGGAGCTTTACCGGAAGAACGCCCGCGCGCACCTTCGCGAATGGGTTCGACGGGATCGGAATCACCCGTCGGTGGTTCTGTGGAGCAGCAGCAACGAGTTCGCGTTCTGGACGACGCCGCGGCACAAGAAGGTGACGGAGTTTCTGGTGGAGCTTCAGGACCTGATTCGGGAACTCGACCCGACGCGGCCGGTGAAGCACAGCGCGTACGGGGCGCTGGACGGGAAGGAGATGACGATCGATCTGCACTATCCGCAGGATTCCTCCGTCCCGCCGAATGGTTTTTTCTGGGCGACGCGCCAGACGGGAGGGCGGTGGTACCATGACAACGTCGCGGGCGGCATCTACTGCGAAGTCCACTGGCAGGGCGACAAGCCGCTCTGTGTTGGCGAGGACGTTCCGCGGATGGACCCGTCCATACTGATCGGCGAGCGCGCGGCGCGGGATGAGGGAGAGCGCCTGAGGGGTTTTGCGGAGATGTGGCGGATGCTGGTCAACGCCTATCGTCTGCAGGACATCGCGATGGAGAGTCCGGCGTTTTTCCATTCCGAGGGCGGGAGGATTCCGAATTCGCACCTGGCGGCGGTGAAGGACGTGTTCAAGCCGGTTGGCGTGTTTCCCAAGGAGCACCATACGCGGTTTTTTGGCGGGAGGCGCGTGGATCGGACGCTGGTGGTCTACAACGAGACTTATCGGCCGAGGGAGTTGTCGCTGGTGTGGGAGGTCGGCGAGGACGGCAAGGGGATCGGGCAGGGGGCCAAGACGGTGATTGTGGCGCCGGGCGAGATTGCGGAGATCGGTATTGGGTTTGACTCGCCCGTTGTCCCGGCGGAGACGACCGTTGTGCTGACGGCGATGCTTTGCGAAGGCGAGGACGTGGCGGATTCGCTTGAGATCGCCTATCGAATCTATCCGGTGGCGGACGCGCTTGGTCTTCCATCGGGCCGATTGGCGCTGTTCGATCCGGAGAAGGAGACGGCTGGGGTGTTCGAGAGGCTTGGCGTACCGTTCGAATCGCTCGATTCGCTTGAGGGCGTGAAGGAAGGCTGGGTTGTCGTGATCGGGCGAAACGCTCTAAGCGGGGAGTTTCCTGGTGACCTGGCCCGCTGGCTTGCGGGCTTTGTCGAGGCGGGCGGGACGGTGGTCTGTCTGGACCAGCGTGAATTTCTCCGGTGGCTGCCGGTTCGTCTTGAGCCGGCGAGAGGCTCGCGGGCCACGGCGGCGTTCATCAACGAGGCCGATCATCCGATCGTCAGTGGAATCGACGAAGACGAACTGCGGTTCTGGGCGAGCGACAACTACGTCGCCGCGACGGACCTTTTTCGGAGGCCGTCCGCCGGGCGGTTTGAGGCGGTCATCGCGGCTGGCGGCGGGTCATCGCTTACACCGCTGGTCGAGGTCCCTTACGGGCGAGGGTCGTATCTGCTTTGTCAGATGCCGCTGGTGGCGAAGATCGATTGCGAGCCCGCGTGCCGAAAGTTGCTGGCGGGGATTCTGGCATACGCGATGGAGCGAAAGGCGACGACTCCGGCGGTCTGGGACGAGCAGGATATGGTATCCTTCGCTTCGTATGAGGAGGCGGGCTATCGGCGGATCGACCTGGCTGGGCAGTGCAATCGGGACTTTCGCGAGGAGATTGCGACGGACAAGATGATGTACTCGGGCTGGGTGATCGACCGTTTGGAGACGGTGGGCGATCTTCCGTCCGGAGACGTGACGTTTGAGGGCGTTCCTTTCACCCTTGTGTCGTCGAAGGACAACAACGGGAGGAACTGCATTGCGTTGCGGTCGGCTAAGGCGTTTTACCCCTTTGTGCCAGCGCCGTACATTCAGGACAAAGCCGCGATCGACGTCGGCGGGCGTTTCTCGCACCTCTATTTCCTTCACACGCTCTCGTACAACTGGACCGCGAACGACATGGGGAGTTACGTCGTTCGCTACGTCGACGGTTGCGAGGAGGCGATTCCGCTTCAGGTCGGCTTGAACATCGAGTCGTGGCCGGCGACTCCGCCGAGAGTGATGCCCTGGGCCAAGCCGGTGTGGCGTGGGATTGTTCCGGGGCCGGAGGAGGCCACGCTCTATCTTTTCGAGTGGGCCAATCCGTTTCCGGAGAAACCGATCGCGCGGATCGAGTTTCGCCTGGCACCGTCCACGGCCATTCCGATTTTGGCGGCTGTGACAGGACGGGAGATTGCGCTCAGAGGGCGGTAGACGCCGGCGATGGCGGCCGGCATGGCGTTCTATCTCGGCTCGGGTTCGCCGGCTGCCGGGCGTTCCTGTCGGACTTCGACTTCGCCGACCATGCCGTTCATTTCGTGCGGGACACAGAAGTAGCGGTAGAGGCCTGGGACGGTGAAGGTGTGGCGGAAGGTGTCGCCCGGCTGCATGGTTCCCGAGTCGAAGGTTTCGGCGCCTTCGGGCAGTTGGACGTGGTCTTGCGGGCGGATGGCCTGAGCGGGATCGGCGGTGACGGTGTGCGGGATGTCGGAGGTGTTTTTCCAGAGGACGGTCTGGCCGGCGTCGATGGCGATTCGTTTTGGAATGAATTCGAGCTGGTTGGTCATGCCGACTTCGGGCGCGGCGGGCGTGGTGGCCGGCGAGGGCTCCGCGGCTTCGCCTTCGTCGATGGGCGCGGCTTGCGCGGCCGGTCCGAAGCCGAGCAGCGGGCCCGAGTGCGAGTCGAAGAGCATGAGGATTCCCAGCCACACCTGGACTGCGGCTGCGATGAGCAGCAGGGCCAGGAAGACGGCGACGACGGAGCGGTGGCGTTTGAGGTAGTTGGCGACGAAGATCAGGATGAAGGTCAGGACGATGACGCTGACGCCGACGATGGCGTGCAGCAGGAGTCGCAGGTGCGAGGGCTCGAAGAGCTCTTGCCAGTTGTGTTCGAGGGCGTCGACGCTGATCGCGTCGGTCACCGCCCAGATTCCGGCCAGGGCGGTCAGCAGTCCGGCGACCAGGGCAGCCAGCCAGTATCGCCAGGGCCGTGCGATCGGGACTTGCGGTTCGGCGCTGCCGTGTGGCGGTTCGCCCGGCGGGGCGACCTCGTAGCCTCGCTGTTGGATTTCGGCGGTTGCCTGGGTGGCGACGCGCCATGAGACCGCCAGCGATCCGACCGCGATGGCGAGGAGCAGGCCGGCCAGTGTCAGGTGAAGCTGAAGCGACGAGATATAGTATTCGATGCCGGTGGTTTGCGGCGTGGCGGCGTCGGCGGTCTGGTCGAGGGCGGCGACGCCCGTGCCGTAGCGGTAGACCATTTCGCCGCCGTGCCAGGCTCCGACGGTCATCAGAGCCAGCGCGACCAGGAGGGCGATGGTCATGGGCCAGTAGGCCCGTTGCCGCCATTCGCGGTTGCCGCCAACCCACAGGACGATCACCACGAGGAAGATCACCGCGGCGATGCTGTTGAACAGGATGTGGTCGCTGATCAGCTCCCACTGGGCATCGTTCCAGGTGCTCTGTTGGACCACCGCCGACCAGTCCATACCGAGGGTCAGCGGTCCGCGAACGACCTCATCGCGGAAGGCGTAGAGACCGGTGGTAGCGGCCGGGACGGCCAGGAGGGCGCCGAGCAGGACCATCCAGCGTCCCGCTCCGCGAAAGCCCTCCCGGGTCCCGATCAGTCCGAGCCACTCGATGATGATTCCCGTCGTCAGCAGGGCGATGGGAAAGTGGAGCACGATGACGTGCCAGTTCGGATGGATGAACTCGTTGGTCATGGCGATCCTCTTGCCAGGCCCCGGACGACAGGGGCGTTCAGTCTCTGACTTCCACTTCGCCGATCATACCGGTCGTTTCGTGCGGAATGGAGAAGTACCGATAAAGGCCGGGGACGGTGAAGGTATAGCGGTAGGTCTGACCCGGTTGGATGGTTCCGGAGTCGAAAGGCACGGCCCCTTCGGGCAGTCTGACGTGCGCCCGATCAACGGCCCTTTCGGGCATGGCGGTCACGGTGTGGACGACGTCGGAGGCGTTTTTCCACTCCACGGTCTGTCCTCTGTCGATGGTGAGCCTTTCCGGGACAAACCTGAGGTTGTCGGTCATTTTGACCGTGACCATGGTTTCGAGGACTTCGCCGTTTCCGTCGGTCACGGCGCCGTTATCGCTCCACCTTTCGCACCAACTGCATCCGGCCAGCCCCACGACCGCCATCAGCGCAAACCCCCAGAACATTCGATGCATGATACACCTCCCTCGATTGGAACTGAGTACCCCCTGATTGAGAACGAAAGAGAACTCCACGGGCCGTATTGTACCTCGGAAGTGCGTCGTGTCAAAAGCAAAACCCGGCGGGCGCATCGTTGTTGGCGGGCCCGTCGATGGAAGGGCATGAGTCGCAAGGGGAACGGATGGCCCAGGCGGAAAAGACTCGCGCAAGAAAGCGCCTCCGACCGGTCGGCCGGAGGCGCTTGGGACATTGGCACAGGCGCCGCGGTGCGCCGAGGTGCGCGGGCTAGAGGCCCAGGCCGTAGTTGTTCTCGGCGATGTCGCGATCATCGCCGTCGACGTCGCCGTCGCCGTCCATGTCGCCGTCGTCGCGATAGGCGCCGGAGGCGGTTGGGATGTTGGCGTCAATGATGGCCAGGTCGTCGTCATCGACGTCCAGGTCGCCGTCGACGTCGCCGGCCAGGACGATGGAGACCTGGGTGGAGAACTTGGTGGGCTGGGGACCGGCGCTCTGGTAGGTCAACTCCATGAAGTAGGCGGTCCAGCCTTCCGTCGGATAAGGCACCTCGCTGAAGAACATGCCGTAGCCCCAGTAGTCGGCGGTCGTGCTGGTGTAGGCGTCGCCGATCACTTCATGGCGGAAGTCCCGCGCGGTGGGGTTGTTGGCCTGCCACAGCTTGGCGCTGGTGACGTACCCGGTCCACGACCAGACGAGGATCGACCCGTCGCTATCGACGATGGTGAGGAAGGTAGGCAGGGTGGCGCTATTCAGGATGGACCAGTAGAATCCTTCCAGGGCGTTGAAGGCGTCGACATTCAGGTCGTGGTCGGTGTTCTGAACGTATCGGATCCAGCTTGGTCCCTGGAGTTCGTCCCAGTAGAACTGGGAGGAGTCCGGGAGGAAGAAGGGGTCGCCGGCCGAGTTGACGATGTATTTGGGGATATCGATCCGGTCGAGGTATTCGTACGGATCGATGATCTCCATGAGCATGTCGGCCTCCGGCGAGCCGAGGCGGTCGAAGATCCCGGCGTCGACGTAGGGTTGGACGGGCCAGGACCAGGACTGGTAGACGTCGTAGTGGTGCTGGAAGGACTCCTGGAGGTTGAGGGCGTCGAAGACCATCGGAGCGATGGCGGCGACGCGCGGTTCCTGGGCGAGGGCGTCGACGGCGGCGGCGAGCCAGGCGGACCAGCCGCGTTTGGAGATTCCGCTGATGACGAACTGGTCGAGCGTCTTGTTGAGGCCGGAACAGATGGCCTGGGCGGCGTCCATGGAGCGGATGGTGGCCTTGGTCATGGGCAGGTTCGCGGGCCAGTAGTTGTCGACGGAGTTGGCGTCGTAGGCGTCGAAGAACTCTTTCCATGAGTAGGCCAGCACCGCATCTTCATGGCGCCAGGTCCCGGCGGCTTCGCTGAGGAACTTGAGCTGCTGGTTCGGGACCATTTCGCACTGGACGACGATGGACTGGGTGTCGGTGGCGATGCCGGCGAGGATGGAATCGACGGTGGTCGGGATGTTGCTGCGCAGCTCGTACGTGCCGTAGCGGTTGAATCCGACGCCCCCGAGCGGGGAGTCGAGGTAGAGCAGAGCGGTCTCGTGGCTAACGGTGTCGGGCACGATGATGGTCAGCCAGTGCCACCATTCGGTGTGCGAGATTTCGTTGGGGTCTCGCCAGTTCTGGGAGGTCATGTCGTAGACGTAGGCGGTGTAGCCCGTGCCGGCGATGGTGTTGACGAGGGTGTAGGCGAAGCTCTGGTCGGCGGCGGCGACGTAGTCGTCGAGCGCGGTGGCCATCGCGAGTCCGGGGCACAAGCCGGCAACGACCGCCGCTGCGCAGATCATGGCGCCCCATTTCTGAGTCAATGCAGTTTTCATGGTTGGTCCTCCAAAAAGGTGTCGAACAGTACCCCACAGGCACCGGCGTCCGCCGTTCGCGGCTTGGCCGGAGATGCACCGACAGAGCGTTATCCCCGCGCAAGGATGCTGTGCTTGCGCGTCCGGCTGGTCCACTCGTTTTGCTGCTCCCGTTGTCGCCGGGCGCACCTTCTTCGGTTTTCGCGGTCGCGAAGAAGGGCACATCCCAACCCAGGCTGCGAAGGAAGCGGTTCCTCCGGCTGCACCATGCGCAGCCGAGAGTGCCGTTTCCAGGCACAACGAGAGTCCCATGTCCAGACCGCTGGAGTCTCGCCAGCCAGCGATTGTAAGGTGAGATTCCCAACAGTCAGCCGATACCGTCGTCTCAGTGTGTCTCAGGGATGCCTCA
>JAAYCJ010000198.1 GCA_012729815.1 Phycisphaerae bacterium
CGCAGGAAGTAGCGGCCACCTCTGGCATGGGCTGTGCAAGTTCCTCCACGTCCGAACCTGTTGTGGTGTGATAGTGGTCACTTCTAATTCTCAGTCATATTCTGCGCGCTGGGTCTGATAAACGTGGTTAAGTGGGGGTATTCGACTGGCCGATACTAGGGTAAGGCGTCGCTGGCACTACGGTAAGTGCCTGCACCGGCTACGGCACCGGTGCTCCAGTGATGGAGGTAAGGTCATGCCCAGCGTCGCAGAGTTGGAAGGCGAAGTGAGGCGAGAGGCGCCGGTTCGTAAGTTCCGGTGCCTGCGAGGGTTGCTGCACGGCGAAGCGGTCTTTCGGATCGCCGCGTGCCGGGCCGAACCGATGGCGGTTCGGCGGCGGCCCTCGGATTCCTGGATCGCGTCCGGCTTCTTCTCAGAGGATTTGCTGGACGAGTGAGGGTCGTTGGGAGGCCCCAAGGAGGCCGCCCGGGGGGACAGGCCGCAAGGCGGACAATCGGAGTTCGACAAACCAATGGGTACCATCAGTTCCAGCACAGGACTGATCAGCGGGCTGGACATCGAAAGTCTGGTCAGTTCGCTGATCGCGGTGGAAACCCGTCCGATCACGCTCCTCGAGAACCAGAAAAAGGGCCTCGAGGCGGAACGGACGGCGTTTATGACGGTTTCAGCAAGACTGCTGTCGCTGAAGCTCTCGGTCGTTCCGTTCAAATCGGGGGTGACGTTCCGGCCGCGAAGCGCCAGCAGCAGCGATGAGAACGTCCTGACCGCCAAGGCGTCATCGTCAGCCAGTCCGGGCAGCTACTCGTTCCGCGTCCGGCAGTTGGCCCAGACCCACCAGATGGTCAGCTCGGGCTTCAGCGATCCCGATCTGAGCCCGATCTCTCCCGGCACGATCACCATCGAGATGGGCCAGGGGCGGCTTGACCGCGAAACCGAACTGAACTTCCTCAACGGCCACCAGGGCGTTCGGCGGGGAGTAATACGAATTACGGACCGATCGGGCGGATCGGCCGAGGTCGATCTGGGCAGCGCGGTGACGGTCCAGGACGTGATTGATCAGATCAATCAGACCTCTGGGATCAGCGTCCGGGCGTCGATCGACGGCGACCGGCTGGTGCTGACCGACCAGACCGGCCAGAGCACCGGCAACCTGATCGTCGAGGATATGCACCAGGGGTACGCGGCTCAGGACCTGGGCATCGCCGGGATCGGCACGGAGGGTGTGATCACCGGCCAGGATCTGGTCCGGATCACGGAAACCACGACGCTCAAGGCGCTTAACGACGGGGCGGGCGTCCGCTCGTCGCGGGACGCCTCCGCGGACCTGCACATCAAGCTGCACAGCGGGGTCGAATTCGACGTGGGGTTGCCCGAGGCCCTGACCCTCGATACGTCGCTGAGCATGCTCAACCGCGGCAAGGGAGTCCGGCTGGGGGCGATCCAGATCACCATGCGCAACGGTGATGAGAAGATCGTCGATCTGACCGGCGCGACCACGCTGGGCGACGTGGCCTCTAAAATTAGCACTGCTACAGATGGTAAAGTGACGCTGGGAACGGTGGGTACCGGCGTGCGACTGAGCGATAGCACCGGCGGCGAGGGAACGCTGAAGATCGAGAATTTTGGCGGCAGCTACGCCGCCAGCGATCTGGGGATCGACAAGGAGAGCGAGGAGGGGCAGGCGATCGTCAGCGGGGACGATATCTTCTTCACGCTCAGCACGGTGGGCGACGTGATCCGGGCCGTCCAGGACGCTGCGGACCGCAGTGCGGCTGGGCCGGGGGCCCTGACCGCGCGGGTCGCGGCCGACGGCAAGCGGATCGAGTTGATCGACAATACGACCGGGGCCGGGGCATTCGAAATCAGTTCGGCCAACGAGTCGGGTCTGGCGGAGGACCTGGGCCTGGCCGGGGTTTTTGACGGTTCGACGGCTGAGGGTCGGCGGGTGGTTTCGGGGCTCAACGCCGTGCTGCTTCGGAGCCTTAACGGCGGGTCGGGGGTCGAGTTGGGCCAGATCCGGATCCAGGACCGCACGGGCGGCGAGGCGACGCTGGACCTTTCGACGGCTGAGACACTCGACGACGTGCTGGCTGCGATCAACAACTCGCCCGACGTCAACGTTCGGGCGGAGTTGAACCAAGCCGGTACGGGGATTGTAGTTCGCGATATGACCGGTGCGACCACGGGGAACTTCCGGATCAGCGGGGCGATGGCTGAGCAGTTGGGCATTGCCTACGACGGCGAGGCCGCGACGGTGGACAGCGGCAACAACCAGTTCCGTTACGTATCGGAGAACACGCTGCTATCGGAGCTCAACGGCGGGCGCGGCATCAGCAGCGGGAGCTTCACCGTCACGGACAGCACGGGCAACCAGAAGCGTTTTGCCGTGGCGTCGAACAACGACATGACGGTGGGCGCGCTGGTGGACATAATCAACAAAGAGACGGCTGAGGGACGTCTGAATGTCACCGCGTCGATCAACGCCAACGGCGACGGGATTCTCCTGACGGACACCGGCGACGGGGCGGGCACGCTGACCGTGGCGGACAATGCCGGCGGGCGGACGGCTCGCGATCTGCGGATCGCCGGCAAGAGCGAGACATCCGGCAACGGGACGATCGACGGTTCCTACGAGTACCGCATCGAGGTGGACAGCGGCGACGGGCTCCAGGCGGTGGTCGACAAGATCAACGCGTTGGGCGTTCCGATCAAGGCCGGCATCATCAACGACGGCAGCCAGATCAACGGGTATCGCCTGAGCCTTTCGAGCGAGCTGAGCGGCAAGGACGGCCGCATGATCGTCAACTGGGGCCAGACGGACCTGGCCATGTTCGACCTGGTCAAGCCGCAGGACGCGGTGATCGCGTTCGGCGGGGCTGGGTACAACAATCCGATTGTGGCCAGTTCGAGCACGAACACGTTCACCGGCACGATTCCGGGCGTGACACTCAACGTCCAGGCGGTCTCCGACAAGCCGGTCACGGTGACGGTGGCGACGGATGTGGACGGCGTGGTCGCCAAGATCGACGACTTCGTGGCGAAGTTCAACGAGGTGATCGACCTGATAACGCAGTTGACCGACTACGATCCGGAGACCGAAGAGGCCGGCGTGCTGTTGGGCGAGACCACGGTCGATCTGGTCAAGACGCGGCTGTACAACACGCTTCGCGCCGCGGTGCAGGGCGTCGGGGATCTGGACCGGGTTTCGGAACTCGGGATCAGCGTCGGCACCGGCGGCAAGCTTCAGTTCGACGAGGAGAAATTCCGCACCGTCTACGAGAACGATCCGGACGCGGTGGAGGAGTTCTTCTCCAGCTTCGACCAGGACAAGTATCGGGCGGCCGCGGCCGACGGCGAGGACGCCCTGGATCGGTTCTACGCCAACGAGCCGATGGGCTTCGGCCACGTGATGGACCGCCTGCTGGACGTGATGACCCGGACCGACGGGATCATCGCCCGAAAGACCAGCAGCTATCAGCGGCGGGAATCGCTGTTTTCCGACCGCATCGAGTATCTCGAGGAGATGCTGGAGCGCAAGGAGCAGCGGCTTTACCAGCAGTTTTACAATATGGAGCTGGCCCTTTCGCGGATGCAGGAAATGCAGTCCGCGTTGTCAAGTTACACCCCGATTTCACCGATCACTACCAGCAGTTCGACGAGCAGAGCATGAGACGGTGACAATCCAGGTGAGGCCAAGAGATCATGAGCCAGTATGACAAGGCGAAGAGCGAGTACCTGCGGACCAAGATCCTGACCGCGTCTCCGGAAGAGCTTCAGTTGATGCTTTACGACGGCGCGATCAAGTTCACCGAAGAGGCCCGCCTGGCCATTTCCGAGGGCCGGCTCGAGGAGGCCCACGCCGCCAGCGTTCGCGCCCAGAACATCGTTCTGGAGCTCTCATCCAGCCTCGACCACGAGGCCGAACCGGAGCTCTGCGGCAAACTCGCCAGCCTGTACAATTTCATCTACCGCCGGCTGATCGAAGGCAACGTCAAACGGGACGCCGCCGCCCTGGAAGACGCACTGAAGATCCTGACGTATCAACGGGAGACGTGGGAGATGCTGATGGCCAAACTCGCCGCGCAGAAGAAGGCGGATCAGGCGGAGGTCGAAGACGGGAATCCCGCCGAGGAGCCGGCGGAACGGCCGAGCCTCAGCCTCAGCGTCTAGCGCCTGTCGCGGAGTCGGATCGCCCCGCTATTCGCCCGACTCCACTGACGCGGTGATCGTGTTGAACTTCTGGTCCTCGATCTCGAGGGCGAAATCGTCGAACTCCAGTTCGGCGAATTTTTCGACGAACTTCTCAGCGGTGTCGGTGGTCTTGATCTCGAATTTGGCCACCGGCTTGTTCCACTGGCGGTGAACCTCCTTGACCCCGTCGATCGCCTCGAGCTTCTTCTGGATCGCCAGCATCTGCTTGAAGGCGAGGTTGTTGACGGTGACCACGACCTGTCCGCCGCTCGTGGCCTGCCTCGACCACTTCTGGAGGATGGCCTGGAGGCACTTTTTGGCCAGGTCCTGGCCGGATTTTTCGATCGCCTTCTTGGCCCCGGGCGGTCCCTGGGTTCGCGAGCCGCTGCGGTCGCCGACCTTGTTTTCGGCGAAGAGGATGGCGGCGGTCTCGGACCAGAAGGCCTTGAGGGTCACGTCGGTTTCCCACATGTAGAGCGTGGTTCCGTAGGCGTCGGTGAGCTGCGGGCCCGAGGCGCGGGCGTTGCCCACGATGTACATCTGGGCGCCCAGTTCGGTGGCAAGCCGCTTGAGGGCGGCGGTGTCGTTGTCGAGGGTGGCCTGGCGGATCTGGTCCTGCTTGAGCTGCTCGATCTGTCCCTTGTCCACAAGGGCGAAGCCCTTATCGACCAGGAGCTTTTCGATCATGTTGCCCAGCAGGCTGTCGGCGTCGACCTGTTCGACCCGCTTGTCGGCGCGGGTGGTGTCGTGGATGCGTTCGACGATGCTGACGAGGATCTTGGGCCGTCCGAGCTGTCGCAGCAGGATTTCAACCTGGCCCCAGGTGGCGTCGACGACCTGGCGGTCGATCACGGCCTCGATTTCGACGAAATAGCCGCCCAGATCGTCCTCGCCCTTCTTGAGCACCTTGTACTCCTTGATGAGTCCGGTGGCCTGGGAGAGGATGGTGTCGTGGATCAGCTCGTAGTTCTCGGTCTTGCTCTCGGCGTAGAGCTTGAGCTTGCCGCCCTGTTCGACCGCTTTGCGGAGGCCGTCGTCCAGCGCACTCTGCTCATCGGTGCCGAGGCCCTTGACGGTTACCGTGTTCAGGTCTTCTTTGGCGTCATCCGCCGGGGCGAAAGGGGCAGCCATCATCAGGACGATCATCAGGGCCAGTACGTACCGTTTCATGTGGGGGTGTCCTTTACTGGGGCAGATGTTTGGCGATCTCGGAGAGGATGTGGACCAGCGACTCGGCGTCGGCGGTCCAGCTTCCGAGCAGATACCGTCCTCGCGGGGCCAGCACGATGGTATTGCGGTGCAGCGGGCTGGTGGTCGGCAGTTTGAGCATGTCCTGGTAGTTGCGGTAGACCTCCTGGGCCTGCTCGTGGCTGGCGTAGCTGACGATCCAGGCGACGTTGCGGCTTGGCCAATCCTCAACCTGGAAGGCGCCGACGGCCAGGGGGGTCTGCGGGTTCAGCTTCAGGAGTTCAGTCAGCGCTTCGGGATTGTCCATGCCGATCTGCGTTCGGAGGTCCTGAGGCAGGCTGGTCAATCCGTAGACGTAGTAGGTGTCGGCGGGCGGGAGGCCCTCGGCCTGGAAGATCTGGACCAGCACCGGCGCGCCGCCCCGGCCGGGCAGGTTGAACATCACCTTACCCGCGAATTCCTCGAGAGCCTCGTCGGTCAGGCGGGTCTGGCTGGTGGTGCGGTCGGCGAAGATGCCCAGATAGTTGCCGCGCAGGGCGCAGATTCGTCCGGGCCCCGCGAGGCGGTAGACGTCGGCGATCTTGATCTGGTCCTGACCGGGGCACAGCACCGTCATGATACCGTAGGCGTCCTGTCCGTCGGCCGCCTCGATGATGGTCACTTCGACGGTCTGCAGGTCTCCCCTGGCGTATCGCTGGTAGGTCGCGGCGGCCGCTGCATTGATCCGATAGGGCCGCACGAGGCCCGCCGCCTCGGGCAGCAGTTGGGCGACGTTTTCGCCCTGGTTGCCGCGGACGGCCTGGGTCTTGGTCCACTCCTTGAGTTTCTCGCTGGTCGGGAACCACTGGGCGTAAGGGGCCTGGTCGCGGGCGTCGGCCGGTTCGAGCGCGGGAGTCGGCGCGGCCGGAGCGCCGGTCGGGCTGACCTGTGTCCGTCCGGCGGGCCCGTTTGGTTTGCCGGCGGGTTCCTCTTCGTCGCGTCCGCAGCCTGCGATCAGTACGGTAATCAGTAAGACAATCGCGATCCGTTTTGATGACGGCATGCCGGCGACCTCCACGACAATCGAATGGGACCGGGACCGTTGCCTGTTGTACCGCCGGCAACGCGTGCCCGGCTGCGAATTCCTTTCGAACATCGTACCTTCGCCGCAGGCCGTTGACAAGTCCCGGCCGCCGGTTTGTTGGACCCGGCGGAACGTTGCACCGCGGCGGACGCGGGCATACAATCGCTTCGTCAATGCGGTAGTCCATGAGCCTGCAGTTGGAGAACCACGAGATGCAAGCGTTGATGGCTGTCCCTCAGGAGACGTTCAAGAGCTGTTTCACCTGCGAGCAGATCGACCGGCTCAGGCGGCAGCTTGCGGTGGCGCCCTCAAATCCGTGCGAGGAACTGCCCGAGACGATCGATCTGGACTGGATCGGCCGGCGGATCGGCGAGGCGGACATCCTGATCACCGGCTGGGGCACGCCGGGACTGACCGACGAGATCATCGCCAGGGCGCCGAAGCTCCGGGCGATCGCCCACTCAGCCGGGTCGATCAAGCACCTGGCGCCGGCGTCGGCGTATCAACGGCACATCGCGGTGACCAACTGCCGTCACGCGCTGGCCCTGGGCGTGGCCGAGTCGACGGTCGGCATGATCATCGCGGCGTGCAAGATGTTCATCCCGCTGGACCGGGTGATCGAGCGGGGCGGCTGGCGCGGCACGGAGTGGGATGAGTGGGTCATGGAATTGTACAACATCCGGATCGGCGTGGTCGGAGCCAGCGAGGTCGGCAAGCACCTGCTGAACCTGTTGAAGAGCTTTCAGGTCGAGCGGGTGGTCTACGATCCCTACGCCTCCGCCGAACGAATCGCGGAATACGGGGCGGCGAAGGTCGAACTCGACGAGCTGTGCGCGAGCAGCGAGGTGGTTGTGCTGTGCGCTCCGGCCACCGATGAGACGCGGCACATGATCGGCCGCAGGCAGCTCGCTCTGATGAAGGATCGCGTGCGTTTCGTCAACCCGTCGCGAGGCTCGATCGTCGATGAGCAGGCGTTGATCGAGAAGCTGGCGGAGGGCCGCATGTACGCGGTTTTGGACGTGACGGACCCGGAGCCGCCGGCCAAGGACAATCCGCTTCGCCAGAGTCCGTACTGCGCGATGTTCACGCACATCGCCGGCCACGCCTCGAACGGCCGCAGGCGGCAGGGCCAGCTCGTGGTCGAGGAGATCGAGAAGTTCCTCGCCGACGGGACGTTTCGATGGCAGGTGGACCCCAAGACCCTGGGCCGCATGGCGTAGCCGTCGCTCCAGGGCTGCCATGAACCCGCTCAGCGGCGGCGTTTGCCTCGCCGCGCGCCGGATTTCGACTTGCCGCGTTCCTTGGCGGGTTTGGCCCGTTCGCCGCGTTCGGGTCGTCTGGGCGAACGTTCGGCGCGGGCCAGCAGCTTCTCGTCGACCGGGGCCAGGTCGAGCCGTCGCCGCAGCGGATCGGCGGCGACGATCTTGACCTCGATGGGGTCGCCGATGGCGATCCGGCGCTTGGAGCGCCGTCCCTGGATGTAGCCGCCCTCGACGTTCAGTTCCCACCAGTCGCTGCCGAGTTCCTCGACCTTCAGTAGTCCATCGGCCAGGAACTTGCTGAGCTGCACGAACGCGCCAAGGGCGCTGACGCCGCTGACGACGCCCTGGTAGTGCCGGCCGATCTGCTGAGCGAGCAGTTGCAGGACCAGCGTTTCGGTAAGCTGGCGCTCGGCGCTTTCGGCCTGACGTTCGGTGAAGTTGCAGCGGCTGCCGATTTCCTCCAGCGCATAGGCGTGGTCGCGCAGCTTCCGGGCGTTTTTCTTGAGCCGTCCGGCGAAATGCTCGTCGAGCAGGCGGTGCACGGTCAGGTCCGGATAGCGCCTGATCGGCGAGGTGAAGTGGCAGTAGTGGCTGCTGGCGAGGGCGAAGTGACCGGGGTTCTTGGTGGAATACTCCGCCTTCTGGAGGCTTCGCAGGATCGCGATGTTGACCGCGAAACTCGACGGTTTACCGGCCGAGGTCTGGATCAGCCGCTGGAGGTCCGACCGGTCGGGCTGCTTGGGCAGCTTGAGTCCGAAGAGGGTCAGAAACTTGCTGAGCTGCTCGAAGGCCGCCTGTTCGGGCTCCGGATGGATTCGCTGCAGGAAGGGCACGTTGCAGGAGTCCAGAAGCCGGGCGACCGCCTCGTTGGCCTCGACCATGAACATTTCGATGATGGTGTGCGAAAAGCTGTCGTCGGCCGGATGGGCGTCGACGACCTCACCCTTGTCGTTGTAGACCAGTTCGACCTCCGGCAGCATCAGGTGGAGCATGCCTTCGGCGCGTCGGCGTTGCAGGATCCTCTTGGCCAGGTCTTCAGCCTGTTTGATGGCCGCCACGACGGCTGGGGCGATCCCGTCGGTTTTGCCGTCGAGGACTCCGGTCGCCTGGTCGTAGGTCAGCCGCTGTTTCGAGCGGATCACGCTGTTGGCGAACCGCGTGCCTTTGACCTGGCCTTTGCGGTCGTAGGCGATAAAGACGCTCTTGGTCATCCGATCCTGATCCTGCTGAAGGCTGCACAAGCCGTTGCTCAGGGCCTCGGGGATCATTGGAATGACCTTCCGCGGCAGGTAGACGCTGTTGCCGCGTTCGGCGGCTTCGCGGTCGATCGGTCCTTCGGTTTCGACGAAGTAGGAGACGTCGGCGATGTGCACGCCCAGTTCGAAGCCGTCGCGGGTGGCGCGGATCGAGATGGCGTCGTCGAAGTCCCGTGCGTCGACCGGATCGATGGTGAAGGTCAGTTCATCCCGCAGGTCCTGCCGGCCCGCGGGCAGCTTGCCCTTGGTCAGTTCCGGAAGCACCTGGCGGTTGAACCGTTCGATGACCCGGTCCAGATCGTTATCGACCTCGGCTGGAAACGCCTCGGGCAGGTCGAACTCGCGGATCACCGCGCCCAGTTCCGCTTCGTACTCGCCTTCGGCGCCGAGCACCTCGATTACCACGCCGCGGGCAAGCTGCTCCTGTTGCGGAAATTCGGTCAGCCGCACCACCACGCGGTCGCCCGGCCGGGCCTCCTTGGCGCCGACGTCATCGACCGCGATCGGTTGATGGATCACCCTGCCGTCGGTCTGGACCATCCATCGGTTGGCCGCCCGCATGAGCGTGCCGACGAACTTGTCCTTGCCCCGCGTGATGATTCGCGTGATCTCGCCGTAGGAGCGCATCTGGCCGCGGACCTGTCGGCGGCGGACGGTGGCCTCGACCACGTCGCCGGTCATCGCGTCCAGCGTCTCCTGGGCTGGGATGTAGAGGTCTTCGGTCGATGATGGATCAAAGGGAGAGACGAACCCGAAACCCTTTTGGTTGCCCTGGAAGGTGCCGATGATCCGGCCGCCGGGCGGCGGCAGGTGAATCGAGTTGTCTTCGCCGATCACCAGCCGTCCGTCGCGGCGGAGCTGGTCGATGGCGGCTTTGAACTGCGGATACTGATCCTTGTTGACCCCCAACTTCTCCGCCAGGTCCTGCCAGTCGGTCGGTTGCCCCTGCGCCCCGGCCAGGCCGGCCAGGATATTCTTCTGCATCGTCTGTTGCTTGCTCATGTCTTCCCGTTTCGAAAGGACTATCAGTCGGGTTTATCGATTTTTACATTTATCGACCCCCGAAGTCTCTCTATAATAACAGGAAACATGCACCGAATGTAAGCCTGATATTATAAAGGGATTACCATGGCGGACGTGATCAAGATGGCGGAAGACCTCGGCAAGGAGATTGCCAAAGACGCCGCGACCAAACGCTACATCGCGCTGCAGAACGAGTTGAACGCGGACCCGCAGGCCCAGAAGCTGCTGGAGGAATACGAGCAGCAGGCCCACCGGATGGCTGGGCTGGAGGCTCAGGGCCAGCCGATCGAGCCGGAGGACAAGCACAAGCTCTCGCGTCTCCAGGCCGACCTGTCGGGCAACGCGAGCGTCAAGAAGTTCATGGCCGCCCAGGTCGAATACGCCAATCTGATGCGCAAGGTCAATCAGGCGGTGATGGGCCAGGTGTTCCCGGCGGAGAAGGGGCAGTCGGGCCCGCAGGTCGCCCAGTAGGTCGTTTTGGGTTTCCCGCGCCGGTGGCGGTCGGTGTTTCGTTGGCAAGGTGGTTTCGATGCGCCTGGTTCTCGTGCAGTGGCTGATCCTGCTTCCGCTTCCTTCGCTGGCCGCCCAGTCGCTGCGGTTCGCCGTGGTGGCGGACAGCCAGGGATCGGGCGGGTTGGCCGTTAGCGAGAACGCCTTTAACAAGGTCGTGCACCTGGTGCTTCGGGCCGATCCGCCGGTGGACTGCGTAATCGTGGCTGGCGACCTGACCTACGGATTCTACGACAATCGCATCACGGCGGAGGGTTTCGATCTCTGGCGACGGATCGCCTCGCCGTGGTACGAGTCCGAGATGCTCGGCTTGAAGGTCTATCCGGTGCCCGGCAACCACGACCTGGAGAATTTCTTCTGGTGCCAGATGCAGTGGCAGCTTGCGTTTCCGGAACTGCCCGACAACGGCCCGGACTATGAGCGCAAGATGAGCTATTCGTTCGACCTCGGGCCGGTGCACTTTGCGGCCGTCAGCACGTCCAGCCCGATGCGCCGTCACCGGGTGGACCTGGAGTGGCTCGCCCGCGATCTGGGTAATTCCACCGCGCCGGTCCGCTTCGTTTTCGGGCACGCTCCCGCGTTTCCCTACGGCCGTCACGTGGGCGGTTCGCTGGACGCCCATCCGGAAGATCGCGACCGGTTCTGGCAACTGCTTGTCGACCATAACGTCGCGGCGTACTTCTGCGGCCACACGCATATTTACGACCACTGGGCCAAAGACGGCGTGCACCAGATCACCGCCCCGCCGGCCGGCGCCTGCGGTGACGCGACCGGTTACCTGATTGTCGACGTTGACGAGAACGGCGCGCGGGTCACGGTCTACGACCGGGACGGATCGGTCCAGGAGGCGTTCGCTCTTGCCGATTACGGCCCGAATCTCGTTGAGCAGCGGGTCGCCTCGGAGGCATCGCCTTCGCCGGTAGGCTGCGGTGCGCCGCTGCTGTGCCTGGCTGTCGCTATCGGCTTAGCCGGTGTGCTTCTTTCTGGTCAGGACGGCTTCTCATGACGAAGATACTCGGACACGGCATCGATCTGGTCGAGGTCCATCGCATCGAGGAACTCGCGGAGCGGTATGGCGAGCGGTTTCTCGCCCGTGTGTTCACCGAGACGGAGCTGGAGTACTGCCGGGCCCGCAAACGCCGCTGGGAGCATCTGGCTGGGCGGTTCGCG
Organism: Phycisphaerae bacterium; assembly: GCA_012729815.1. NCBI lineage: Bacteria > Pseudomonadati > Planctomycetota > Phycisphaerae > Phycisphaerae bacterium. The sequence continues at coordinate 11,664 of JAAYCJ010000198.1, forward strand.
GTCAAGGAGGCGGTGCTCAAGGCGATCGGGACGGGATGGCGGGGGCAGATCGCGTGGACCGACGTGGCGGTGGTGAACGATCCGTTGGGCCGGCCCACCGTTGTCCTGGGCGGCCACACCAAAATGCTGGCGGAGCAGAAGGGGATCGCCGAGATCCAGATTTCGATCAGCCACACCGAGCAGCACGCCATCGCTTCGGCTTTGGCGCTGGGGGAATGAAAGGTCGGTCTATCTGCGTGGTTCGCGATTCCCGATCAGAAGGGCGGCGAGGGCGGCGGCGGCGGTTTCCACCCGCATGACGTAATGTCCCAATCGCACCGGCTGAACTCCGCGTTCGATCAGGAGGCGTTCCTCCTCGTCGCAGAGGCCGCCTTCAGGACCGACGAACACGATGGCGGTTCGCCACGCCTTCGCGAGCGGTTCGCGGGCTAATTGATCCGTCTGGGTCGAGCCGAAGACTTTCAGGTCGAAATCCCCGGTGCGATCCAGTGCCTCAGCCAGCGTGACCGGTTCGGCCACCTCCGGAAGCGAGTTTCGGCCGGACTGCTTGCACGTTTCGACCAGCCACCGTTGCCACCTCGCCGCGGAGACGTCCCGCACGGCGCTGTACCGGCAGACCACCGGCCAGAAGGCGTCCACGCCGACCTCCGCGGCGTGGCTGACCAGGCACGGCTGGACCGGCCCTTTGGGAATGGCGGTGGCCAACACCAGTCGGGTCTCAGCCGGCGGATCGGTCCGGATTTCGCCCACCGTCAGTTCCAGGGCATCTTTGTCGGCCGAGCGGACCTGGGCCGCTGCGCTTCGACCGGCGCCATCGAAGAGTTCCACCGTCTCGCCCGCACCCAGCCGCAACACGCTGCGGGCGTGGTGGGCTTCCGGGCCGGTCACCCTGACCGGTCCGGCCTCGATCCGCGGGACGTAGAGCCGGGTCTGCCGAGCCATCCAACCTTCCTGTGCAACTCAAGGACCGTCTGATAATGATCGATAATCATGATTATAGGGGGCGTTGCCGCGCCCCGTACAGGGAGTTTCGAGGCGATGGCCGATCCGATGGAAGACAATTCGCCGGCCTCCGAAGAGTCGATCGAAGGGGAACTGGCCGATCTGCTGAACGAGGTCAGCCAACTCGGCGAGGAACTCAACGCCGTCACTCAGACCGCTGAGGCGGTCGCGACGGATGTCCCACCGCCACAGGAAGGCGGCGAGTCCCAAGCCGCTCTCGAGGCCGAACCGCCGCCCGCCGAACCGGAAGCGTCCGGCGGCAAGGCGTCATCGGAGCCAGCCGCCGAACAACCGCCGGACCCGCCCAAAAGTCGCCGGCCCAGCTTCCTGAGCCGCAAAAAAACGGACACGCCTCCTGAGGGCAAATCCGCCACGGATCAACCCAACGACCAGGCCGGGACCGCCACTCCGTCTCCCGAGCCAGCATCGGAACCCGACATACCGGAACTGTCCACCGAGCCGGTCATGGACCCGGAAATCCCGGACGATCAGGATTCGAATCTTGACGAGGCGCCGGAAGACGAGGGGGCGGAGATGCCGTCCGACGAGATCGTCGTTCCCGGCGAAGAGGATCTGGAGGTCGGCCCGGAAGACGACCTGGTGGCCGAGGAAGAGATATCTTCGGCTTTGGGCCGGCTTGACGAAGTGCAGAGCGGCGTCTCGGCCTCGCCGCCCACGACCGGGGCTGTGACTCCTGCCTATCGGTTGCCAATGCCGGTCAGAATTGCCGTTGGTCTCGTCAATCTGTTCGACTGGCCGTTCTACTGGGTGCCCAGACCGGTCAAGAATTTTCTGGGTTATTTGGCTGTTTCCACGTTCCTTTTAGGTATCATTGTATGGATACTGCTGCTGGCCCGCTGACAGGCCCGCGCGAGGCCCACACGTGCTTTCCCACAAGGTCAATCCAAGGAGCAAGTACATGAACACCCGCTACCTGCCCCGTAAGTCCTTTATTCTGCCGGTTTTACTGCTATTGTCCATGGCGGCGGTTGGCGGATGCGACGGCAGCGGCCCCAGCATTCTTCCAAGCAACTTCCTTTCGCCCGAGCAGGAGGCCGTCCTGTCGCAGGAGGTGTTGGAATTGACCAACGACGAGCGGGTCGAGGCGGGGTTGGCTCCGCTGACCTGGAATGCGACGTTGGCTGAGGCGGCGGCCGCCCACGGCGAGGACATGATCGAGCGGAACTACTTCGACCACGAATCGCCGGAGGGCGAAAACGTGGCCGATCGCGTGACCGCGCGGGGCTACGTGTACATGCTGGTCGGCGAGAACATCGCAGCGGGACAGGACTCGCCCGAAGAGGTCGTTGACGCCTGGATGAACAGCGAAGGGCACCGGGCGAACATCCTGCGGCCGGAGTTCATCGAACTGGGCGTGGGCGTCAAGCGCAACTACGCGGGCCGCTACTACTGGGTCCAGGTTTTCGGCACGCCGATGCCGGAGTAGTCGCGACGCGGATGGCGGCTAATCGGCGTTGAGTGCCGGGGACGTTTCCGATTCGCCCTGGGGCGTGTCCGCCGTCGGTTTGGCCGGCTGAGTGGCGGCCACCAGCTTCTCGACCATCTGGTCGTACTGGTCCGCCCGCTGGGGGTCGAGCCGTTTGGCCTCGCTGACCGCTTCGATCGCCTTCTGGACCGCTGCTTGCGGGTTCATCCGCAGTTCGACCGCCATGAATCGGGCGAGATTCTCGTAGGCCCTGGCGGTCGCCACGTGCAGGTTGGCCATTTCCGGGTTCTTCTGGATCGCCCGGCTCAGGTAGATGATCGAGCGGACGTGTGCGTACAGCATGTCGACTTCCTTGGTGCGGATCAGGACCAGATCGGCCAGGGCCAGGTAGGGCCTGGGGTCTTGCGGGTTCCGCTGGGTTTCCGCATCGTAGACGCCGCTGATCCCGTCGTAGCACTGGCTGAGCAGATTGATTGTCTCAGGGTTGGCCGGGTCGCTCTGTACGTGCTGGCGGACCAGCTTCATGGCGTCGCCGAACAGCTTGACCGCTTCGCCGAAGTTCGCTCCGCCCGATCCCTGTTCGAGGATCTTCTGGTAATTGAAATTCAGCCGGGCCAGACGGATTCGCAGGTCCGGCAGCATGGCTTGGGCTGTCGGATCTTCCGGTGAGGCCTCAGCCAGCTCCACCGCCCGCTGAATGTGACCGACCGCCTCCTTCATCATTTCCGGGTCGTAGTTTTTCTCCGCGGCCCGGCCGGCGGTGGCCAGACCGAGGTTGGTCAGGCCCGGGATGTGGTTGGGGTTGAGTTCCTGAACCAGGCGCTTGAGGTCGGCGATGGCCAGGGAATAGGCCTCGCGGCCCAAGTAGCAGGACCCTCGCCCGAACAGGGCGGCTTGGCTGTTGGGGTTGGCTTCGAGGTACAGATTGTAGTAATTGACGGCCCGCAGCGGACTGGTATGACGGTAGATCTCGGCCAGGTTGAACAGCGCCCCCATGTGCCTGGGGTCCAGGTCCAGGATGCTCCGCAGGATCGAGGTCGAAACCTCTGAATCCTTGATGGAGAAACCTTGCCGAGCGATCTCCACCAGTTCATCCAGGGACTTCTGGGCCTCAGCCGTCTTGCCGAGCAGGGTCGCCTCGCGGGCCTTGTCCAGCAACACCCTGATCTGCTGCTGATCGATCTTGGGTTCTTCGGTCGGTTCGACCGACTCCGTCTGGGCCGCAGCCGCAGCGATCAGGCACAACACAACGGCAAGGGTTGCCAACGCTTTTGTCATCGAGAAAACCTCCTGCTTATTATAAGCAGAGCTGCGATATTAGTTTTGATAGCCAAATATTGATCCGGCAAAGAGATTATCGGCAAGAAAGGGAGGCGCAAACCCGTAAAATGAGGCGCACTTGCCGTTCTCGCCGAGGCCGCGACTTACCTATTCTACGAGCGGTGTTGGACGCCAGTTCATCGGCCACCCAGCAGCAGGCGGGCCAGGTCGGCTGGCGTATCGACGATCGCCTGGGCGCCGGAGTCCTCGAGTTCCCGACGGTCGCGAAAGCCCCAGGTCACCCCGATGGCGAACATGCCGGCCTTCACCGCCGTCTCCATGTCGATCCAGGTATCGCCCACGTAGGCGATCGTGGCGGGCGGCAGATCGAGTTTTTCCGCGATCGCCAGGGCTCCGGCCGGGTCGGGTTTGCGGGCGATACCCGCGCCCTCGCCGCAGACCGCGTCGAACCGGAACGCCCCGAAGAGCTTTTCGATGGTCAGGTCGACGAACGGCTGGGGCTTGTTCGACAGCACAGCCATACGGATGTTGGCCGCCTGGAGGGCCTTGAGCAGTTCCTCGATGCCCGGATAGGGGGCGGTGAAATCGAAGCAGTGCTCGCCGTAGTACCGGGTCATCAGTTCCTCGAGCCGGGGCGTGAGGTCCTGGCGGTCGGACGGCAAAGCCCGCTGGCAGAGGACGTTACGTCCTTCGCCGACCATGAGGCGGTAGGCCTGCACGGGATGGGTCGGCTGGCCCAGTTCGGCCAGGCCCCAGTTGGTGGCGTCGGCTAGGTCGCGCAGGGTGTCAGCCAGGGTGCCGTCGAGGTCGAAGATCGCAGCCGGGTAGGTCATCGGATGCTCCGGAGGCAGGGTCAGGTCAATCTTGACAGAAGTCCTCGTGGTGGACGATGCTGCTGAGCCGCCGCTTGGGCACGTGCAGGACGTCCTGTTCGTCGAGCCAGTATTCAATCGAGTCTTCGAGGATCTCGGCGACGGGGCGCTCCGCCGGATAGCCCAGGGCGAGCACGCCGAAGAGGTGCCGGTCTTCGGGCACGCTGAACAGCTCGATCACCTTCTGGCGGGTCACCGACCCGATCCAGCAGGAGCCCACGCCGGCGGCCCAGGCGGTCAGGATCATGTTCTGCATGGCGGCCCCGGCGTCGGCGGCGTTAATCCAGTTCAGCTCCTTATCGCGGACCAGGACGATCACGTAGGCCATCGGGCGTTTGCCTTCGGGCGGCGTGCGGCGCGGCTTGACGTAGCCGGCCCAGGCGGTCTGCTCGAAGAGTTTCTGGCGGTTCTGAGGCTCCTCGATCACGAGGAACTCCAGGACCTGGCGATTGGCCGCTGAGGGGGCCAGCCGGCCGGCGTCCAGAATTTTCTCCATCAGGTCGGCTGGGATGGGTTTCTGTTGAAACAGCCGGATCGTCCTTCGCGAGGTCGCGGCTTGATAGACGTCCATGATCCGTTGCCCTCCTTCCGCAGGTCTCCGCTGGGCGGGTGCAGAACCGATGGGGTCTATTATTGCGGTTCGGCGGTCTGTGGCAAGAGTCTGTTGAGGTTTCCGTAGCGGTAGCCGGCCAGATCGACGGCGGTGAAGGCAAAGCCCAGTTCCCGCAGCTTCTCCTCGATCTTCTCCCGCATCGGCAGTTCAGCGGCGCGGGCGATCTGCCCGGCGGCCAGTTCGAGCCTGGCCACCGGCCCGTGGACGCGGACGCGAACCGGCTCGAAGCCCTCAGCCCGCAGGAAAGCTTCAGCCTGGTCGATCTGCTGGAGCAGTTCGGTGGTGATCGTCTGGCCGTAGGCCACCCGCGAAGCCAGGCACGGGCTGGGCGGTTCCGCCCAGTTGGGCAACCCCCATTGCCGCGACAGCACGCGGATCTCCGCTTTGGAAATCTGTGCATCCTTGAGCGGGGTGTGGACGCCCAGTTCCTGCAGGGCTCGGTGGCCCGGCCGGTAGTCGAGCGCGTCGTCGGCGTTCTCAGCGGCCAGAACGTGCTCAAAGCCCTGCTCGCGGGCCAGATTCCTGATCCGGGTCATAAGGAACGTTTTGCAGTGATAGCATCGCTGCGGCGTGTTCCGAACGAATTCGGGCAACCGCTGGACCTCGACCAGCAACTCGAGATGCCTCGCGTGAAGGCCGGAGGCGATCCGCCTTGCCTGTTCCTGCTGATAGGCGGGAAACACCGGTCCGACCGCGCTGATGGCCACCACGTTGTCGCGGCCGAGGGTATCGAGGGCAAGCTTCAGAAGGCATGAACTGTCGACGCCGCCGGAGAAGGCGACGGCCGCTTTGCCCAACTCGGTCAGGTTCGTCCTGGCCCGCTGGAGCTTTTCATCGAGCTGTGAATCGATATCGATCATGCCGGACCCCCAACACACACATGCCATCCGCCGCCGTCGGGCAACGGGCGATGGAAGCGCGACCAACGTCCCGCGATCGCAGGGAATTATATCCTCGCCGGAACCGGGGCGGGCGCCAGCACATCGGAGATTGCCATGGGCAGCGGCGGGGTGCGGCGCATCGCGGTCTCCAGGCAGCCGAGGCGCGGCTTGTTGTTCCGCATGAAGACGATTTCCCAGAGGTCCAGGTTACGGACTTTGTAGCGGAAATCGACCTCCAGATCGGCCTGCTGGAGCAATTCGTGGAGGTTCAGATCGCTTCGCCAGCCCAGATGGACGCAGACCGGCGAGAGCACCTTTTCGAGCCAGGCCATCGGCCGGTAGCCCGACTGGAAATGGTTGATGATGACGATCCGACAGTTGGGTTTGCCAACCCGCTTGATGTGTTCGAGCAGGCGGATCGGGTCGGAGACGACCGTGATGACGTGGCTGATCAGGATGTGATCGAAGGTGCTGTCGGGAAAGGGCATGTTCATGGCGTCGGCGATGACCAGGGAGGCGTTGTCGCGACCGGTCTCGCGGACCCGCTGAACCGCTTTTGAGAGCATGCCTTCGGAGATGTCGATCCCGACGATCTGGCAGTGCCTGGGATACATCTCGAGTGAGACGCCCGTGCCGATGCCGATATCCAGCACCTTGTCGCCCGAACGGATGTTCATCCGGGACAGCGCACTGCCCTGACGGCGACGGATCATGTTGCCCAGCAGCTCGTCGTAGAAGTGCGACTGAATGTTGTATATCTTCCGCGTGATGGGTTCTTTCATTCCCGGCGCCATGATGTCTTCTCCTGACGGCAATTGTTTCGGTTTAATGTAGTCGAAGGTAGACCGACCTGCAAGCACGAAATCGCTTTTTGTTGCTTAAAATGTCCTATAATTAGTGTTGTTAATTAGAATCTGCAGGCTATTTCGGGCGGGTAACGGATTCAGGATGACCGGCTAGACCATTGACAGGAGGGAGGCTCTCCTGTACGATGGTATTACAACCTGTGTCGGTTTGGACGAAATCATGAAAGCCAAGTACGAAGCGTTGGCGGACGACCTGAAGCGGAAGATCTCAGCCCTGGAGCCGGGAACCCGTCTTCCGCCGGTACGCCAGATGGTCCAGGAGAGCGGGGTCAGCCAGTTTACGGTGGTTCGGGCGTTGGAGATTCTCGAGCAGGAGGGCTATGTGATCCGTCGCCCGACGGTTGGGACGTACACCTCGCGTCCGCGGCGAACGCAAGGTTTGGGCTCGGCCACGCGGCGGATACTGCTCCTGTCGCTGGATATCTGCGACATGGCCTTCAACGAGGTTCTTCGACGAACGCTGGTGGAGCGGGGATATCTGCCGCGGATTCACTATTTCGATCTTCGCGAGTCGCCGGAACGGTGGGTGCCGCGGGTGCGGGCGGATGGCATTCTCTTCCTGGCCGCCTGTCCGTCGCACGCGGTTCCGGTGTTGCGGAAGCGCGGCGTGCCGCTGGTCTGCCAGGGCGTGCCGTACTCCCGAGAGGAGGTCGATTGCACCTACGGCGACGAGCGGGGAGTGGGGGTGATGGCGGCCCGGCATCTTCTGGAGTTGGGGCACCGCCGGCTGGCGGTGCTGAACCACGAGCCGGACACGCCGGACGGCCGGGAGCGGATCGCGGGATTCCTGGATGAGGCCGAACGGGCGGCGGCCCAGGTGCGGGTGCTCGACTGTCACGCTGAGTTGCACTGCGATTCCCGGGAAACGGGCAAACGGAGGATCATGGAGACGCTGGAGGAGGGGGCGTTGGACTTCACCGGGCTTTTCGCGATCAACGATGCGGGGGCGGTTGGCGCCCTGCAGGCATTCTATCTGCGGGACATCCGCGTGCCGGATCGGGTGAGCGTGATCGGCTGTGACAACCGGGACGGGGCCGCGTACCTGTGTCCGGCCCTGACCACGTTTGAGTTCAGCCACGCCGACCGGGCCAACGGGTTGGTGGACATTCTCGAGGAAAGACTCCAGGGCAATGACGCGCCGGTTGTCCAGAAGGCGTTTGAGGCGAAGCTGATCGTCCGGGACTCGACGGGAAGGGCGGGGGATTACTGATTTGGGAGAATGGACATGAGCTGCCAGACTGTCTCTTCCGCAAATCCGAACTACGAACTTCGAGGCGCGCAGTCTTTTACCCTCATTGAGCTCCTGGTGGTTGTGGCGATCATCGCCGTATTGGTCGCCATGCTGCTGCCGGCGCTGGCGGAGGCGAGGGAGCAGGCTCGGGCGGCGGTGTGTCTGTCGAATCTGCGGCAGTTGGGACTGGCGTTCGAGGGTTACGCTCAGGACTTCGACGGGTATGTTCCCTGCGAGCGGGTCCGTCCGGAGGGAACCGCGGCGCAGTGGTATGACCTGCTCGGGATGGCGCGTATCATTCCAAGCCGCAAGGGCATTCTTGTCTGCCCCGGCAATCCGAAGGTCCTGGGCGATGAGGCGTGGGTGAACGATCCGAGCACCAACTACGCCCAGGCGCACGCGACGTGCTACGCGTTTCACTACCAGGAATTCCGGGCGGGCCGGCCGTGCTGGTGGCCGCCGTTCCGGATCGGACAGTTCGCCGAGCCGGCCCGCAAGATCCAACTGGTCGGCAGCGGGTACAGCTTCGCGGTCTACGCCACAGACTATATTCTGTTCGGCCATGAGTGGTATCTGGCCCAGGTCGCGTCCGTACATCATGCGGGCGCCCAGGCGCTCTACGCCGACGGCCACGCCGCGTGGGACAGCTACGCGAGCCTGACCGACCCGGCGAACCTGTCGTGGTTTTTCCCGGATTGGGAGTAGGGCGTTCCGTGTAGTTCCTCTCAGAACTCAATCGAGGAGGTTCCATGCGTTTAGCGATAGTGGCGGTGATGCTGGCGGCGGTTTCGGCGGCTTGGGCGGATGAACCGGTGCGGGTGTCGGTGGCGCTGGGGCCGCTCGAGGGGGGTCAGATGCTGGCCCGTGGCGAGGGAATCGAGGCGGCTTTGGCCAAGCCGGAATTCGTGGCCCAGGTCGCCGGCCGGACTTGCTGGACGATCCCCGCCAGCGGCGAAGAGGCCCGCTACCTGTACGTGCGGGTGACCGATCCGCGGCTCAAGGACGGGAGCATGGCGGTGAAGGTCTGGGCCGAGGTGCTGGACCAGCCGGGCGTGTTGCAGATCGACTACGACAGCTACCTCTTTCCGTGGAAGTCGCAGTCGGTGCAGAAGGGCGATACGGGGCAATGGAAGCGATTCGTCTTCGAACTGCCTGATGCGACGTTCATCAACCGCTGCAACGGCTGGGACTTGCGGTTTGCCTCGGATCAGGCGATGTCAATCGCGGCGATCGGGGTGGAACTGGTCGGGCGGACGATCGCGCCGGAGGGATTTAATCGCGATTGGAGTGTGGCCAGACTGAGCCGGACGGACCTGGCCCGCTGCGGGTTCGCCCACGGCGGGGTGTTCTGGGGCCCTGGAGGGATGACCAGGGATATCTACGAGAAGGAACTGGACCTGACCAGCGAGCTGGGCTTCGGCTGGATGCGATATTGGCCGGAGTGGGCGATGCTCGAGCCGAAGAAGGGCGAGTTCGACTGGACGCTGTCGGACTACATGGTGTCCGAGGCGAAGAAACGCGGGATCAAGATGGTGGGGCTGGTGGCGTTCGACACGATGTGGGCGGCCGACGCCCCGGACGAGGTGACCGACTGGTCGCGGACCAAGTATCCGCCGCGGAACTTAAAGGACCTATCGGACTACGTTTACGCCCTGGTCTCGCGGTACAAGGACGATGTCAAGTACTGGGAGGGATGGAATGAGCAGAACGCGGTAGGGGCGTTCTGGCTCGTTCCGCCGTCGGGCCGCGACCCGGTGGAGCACTACGTGGCGTGGCAGCGGACGTTCTACGAGGCGGCCAAGAAGGCGGACCCGCAGTGCGTGGTGCTGACCGGCGGTTTCGCCGACGGGGTGAACCTGATGCGCGAGCTCATCGGCTACTACGAGAAGGGGCTCAAGGGGACCTTCGACGCGATGAACATTCACAGCTACGGCAAGGACCCGCGGGAGCACTGGGTTCCCGGACAGATCGAGGGGGTCATCCGCGTGATGCGGCACTTTGGCGACGGCGACAAGAAGATCTGGATCACCGAGACGGGCTGGCCGGTGGAAAAACACCCGTACTCGGTGACTCCGGCGCAGCAGGCCCAGTGGGCGCCGTGGCAACTGGCGGTGCTGCTGAGCTACCCGCAGGTTGAGCGGGCCTTTTTCTACCAGCTTCGTGACACGACGTCGAATGATGCGTTCGGGTGGTACCACTTCGACTTTGTGGCGCGGCCGGTGGTGGCGGCGTGGAAGGAGTTCCTCAAGACCATGCCATCGACCGACGGTCAATAGCCTGACTGCTACCAGCGGTCGTCGGGATCGTTCTCGCCGCCGGCGCGGAGGGCGTAGAGTTCGAGGCGGTCGAAGTGGATCTGGAGTTTGATTGTTCGGCCGGCCAGTTCGCGCAGCGAGCGTTGGCCGCCGTCCCAGCGGAAGCGGCTCCAGTGCTGGTTGGTCCAGTAGTCGGCGTGGGTCTGATGGCAGGGCGGTTCGAATCCTTCGATTGGCTTGCCTTCAGGAGTCACGACGCGAACCTGGCAGACGCCGCCGGGAATGTGCGGACTTGCCGACGGTCCCTTGAGTTGGAGCCACAGGTCGCCGCCGGGCCAGTTGATCAGCTTGGTGGTCAGTTGTCCCGGCCAGGCGTCGGCGACGATGCCGACCATCAGGTTCGTCCGCTGCGACGCCAAGCCGATGGCGGCGTACGGATGCGGCTCGCCGGTGTGGTGCGAGCAGGACCGGCCGCTGACGTACCACCACAGTTCGCCGTTACGAAGCAGGGGGGCGTTGGAGGGCAGATCGATCCACGTCTCGTACCATGACCCTGTCGGTCCGCACGGAATAAACGCGCCGCGGCAGGAGAGTCGTCGCCAGTTCGTCCCGTCGCGGCTGGTGACCAGTTCGATATCGAGGGTGTCGGTGTTGGACCAGAGCCGCTGCACCCAGCCGACGTATTGATCGTGATACGGAAAACCCGCCATCGCGTAGAACTGGAGTTCCGGCGGGTCGGCCAGGTCCGGAGCCAGGACGAGTTTCGGCTCGGTCCAGTGCAGAAAATCCTCGCTGGTCGAGAGGAAGCACGCCCGTCCGCCGGCGCCCGCGGGATGATTGAAGCGACCCATCTCACGATGGCGGTTCAGGTGCACGAACCGGCCGTTGACGCGGGTCGGGATCAGGTTGCTCCGGTCACCGGTGACGTGGCTGACGGGTTCGGGATGCCACTTCCAGTGGACGCCGTCGCGGGAGAACGCCGCCATCAGGTCGTGCTCCTGCGACTCGGTGAAGCACAGCATCTTATAGCGGCGGGACTCGTCCGGGTCGTCCGGATCGTGGATGACCGACGGGCTGTCGAGCGTCCGCGCGCCTATGGGCATGTCGAGGATGATGTTGTTGTCGGTTGAATTCTCGAAGGGGACGTCGCCGATGGCCGGGCGCTCCCAGTGGAGGCCGTCGTCGCTGACCGCCAGGCAGATCCGGGTGCCGAAGGTCCGGCGGGCCTCCTTGGCGAACACTTGGTAGTACATGTGCAGCCGGTCGTTCTCCGGGCTGTGCAGCACGGTGCCGAACAGGACCACCGCCCGGTACTCCCAGGGGCGATGCGGCTTGAAGATCGGTTCGGGCAGCAGCTTGGGCGGACGAACCTGCCGCTGAAGGCGAAACGCGCTTTCGATCAGCTCGTCGTCGAGGAACAACTGGGTTCGGGCCAAGTCCATGAGCTTTCCCTCCGCGATGACAGGCCGCGGGTTCCGAGCCAAGTTGTGGCGGGCCGATGGCCGCCGCTCAATCGAACATCGGATAGACGATCAGGCCCGTGGCCAGTTTCGGATAGAAGTAGGTGCTCTTCTGGGGCATCAGCATCTTGTCCGAACAGACCTTGCGGACGGACTCGACCGGCGTGGGCGGCACGATCGCGCCCAGGGCGTTTGGATGCCCGTTGACGAACTCGACGGTCTCGTCGGCCCGGTGGAAGTACTCGATCTGCGGCTGATCGCCGTCGAGCCACTTGGGATAGACGACCTTCTCGAAGATGAAATTGTGCAGGATGGCCACCGGAAGCGTCCGCCAGGCCAGCGTGTACTTGTCGCGCATGTGGTCCAGCAGGTGCTCGCCGTCCTGCGGCCAGACCACCAGGGCCCGGTCCTCATCCGGCTTGACGAACGCGAACGACTGATCGCCGGTGGTGACCACCGCCTGCTCGAGGTGTTGAGGATCGTCCTGCTTGCTCACCCAGCGGGGATGGAACTGGTCCTTGAGGGCCTCCGCCAGTTCGGCCAGCGTAAAGGGCTTCAGGTTCATGACCACCCGGTGGGTCGGCAGGACCAGCAGCCCGGGTTCGGACATCGAGACGAACATGGCCGAGACGTAGTTGGCCGGGTGGTTCTGGTGGAGCTGGGCCTGTTGGGCCAGCAGATTGCGATAGTTCAGCGCGGTCGAGTAGCGATGGTGCCCGTCGGCGATGAACACCGGTTTGGGCGCCATCTTCGAGGCCAGCCAGTGGCGGGCGCTGCGCTCGGTGATTACCCAGACCTCGTTCTTCACGCCGTCCAGCACGCCCCAATAGGTCGGATTGCTCTGGGCCTTGGTGAACAGCACGTCGGCGATTTCGTTGTCGGAGTCTTCATAGAGGCAGAAGACCTGCGAGATATAGGCCTGGCTATGGCGGGTCAGCAACAGCCGGTCCTCCTTGGGGCCGCTGTAGGTCTGCTCGTGCGGCAGGACCGACCCCTTGCCCAACTCTTCGAGGCGAAGCCGCCCGATGAACCCGCGGCGGATGTAGTTCTTGCCGCCGTAGGTGAACGACTGGCGGTAGAGGTAGATCGCCGGCTCGATCTCGCGGGTCAGCACGTCCTGTTCGAGCCACTCCCTGAGCCGTTCGCCCGCCTGCCGGTAGAGATGCTCCGGCCCGGCCTGTTTGGGAGGCAGGTAAGGCAGGTCGATGGCGACGATGTTGTGCGGCGAGTGCTCGAGGAGGCGGTTCTTGGCCTGGTCGGTCATGATCGTGTCGTAGGGCGGGGCCAGGTAGGGCGAGATGTCCGTCCCTTGCGTCAGCGAATACCGGATACCGCGAAACCCTTCGATCTGTGCCATAGTCCAACCGCTCCTCGTACAACGTTCGCCGGCCGCCCAAAGCCGCGGTCGGCGGCAAAGTTCCGTCTTCTCCTGCCATTCCCGCGAAGCCCGCCCCTGCCTCCATATGAGACGGGCTCCGCGGGCGACAGGTTATCCTGCGGCTTGTTCGCGGCCCGTTAGGTGCCTTCGCCGCTCTCGTTGAGATAGCGTTCCTGCTCGGGCGTGAGCTTGTCGATGGCGATGCCCATCGACTTGAGCTTGAGCTTCGAGACCTGCTGGTCGATCCGCTCGGGTACGCCGTGAACCTTGATCTCGAGCTTGCCCTCATTCTTGCGGGCGAACTCGGTGGCCAGGGCCTGGGCGGCGAAGCTCATGTCCATCACGCAGGCCGGATGGCCCTCGGCGGCTGAGAGGTTCAGCAGCCGTCCCTCCGCCAGCAGGCGGACCCGCCGGCCGTTGGGCATGGTGAACTCGTCGACGTACTGGCGGACCTTCTTGACCGACTTGGCCATCTTCTTGAGGCCCGGAATGTCGATCTCGACGTCGAAGTGGCCGGAGTTGCACACCATCGCCCCGTCCTTCATCTTCTTGAAGTGCTCGGGACGCAGGCAGTGCTTGTTGCCGGTGACGGTGATGAACACGTCGCCGTAGGCCGCCGCCTGGGCGATCGGGGCGACGGCGAAACCGTCCATCGCCGCTTCAATCGCCCGGACCGGGTCGATTTCGGTGACGGTGACCAGCGCGCCCATGCCGCGGGCCCGGGTGGCCACGCCGCGTCCGCACCAGCCGTAGCCGATCACCACAACCTGCTTGCCCGCCATCAGAATGTCGGTCGCCCGCATCAGACCGTCGATCGTGCTCTGGCCGGTCCCGTAGCGGTTGTCGAACAGGTGCTTGACCTTCGCGTCGTTGACCGCGATCACCGGGAACTTCAGCAGATTGTTCCGCTCCATCGCCCGCAGGCGGATCACGCCGGTGGTCGTCTCTTCCATCGAGGCGATGATGTTCTTGGCCTCCTCCTGGCGCGAGGTGTGCAGCACGTTGACCAGGTCGGCCCCGTCGTCCATCGTGATGTTGGGCCGGTGGTCAATCGCCGCGGTCAGGTGGCTGTAATAGGTCTTGCGGTCTTCGCCCTTGATCGCGAAGGTCGGCACGCCGAAGTGCTTGACCATGCCCGCAGCCACGTCGTCCTGGGTGCTCAGCGGGTTCGAGGCGCACAGCACCAGGTCGGCGCCGCCCGCCACCAGGGTCCGGCACAGGTTGGCCGTCTCGGCGGTCACGTGCAGGCACGCGCTCATCCGCAGCCCCTTGAGCGGTTTTTCCTTGGCGAAGCGATCCCGTATCAACGCCAGCACCGGCATGTCCCGGTCGGCCCAGAGAATCCGTTGCTTGCCCAGGTCGGCCAGGCCCATGTCTTTCACGTCGTGCTTGGCTTTCTTGGCCATTCTGTCTCCTTTCATCAATTGCCGGCTTTGGCTAACCGTATAAACTCTTCGATCTTTTTTGGGTCCTTGACGCCCGGCGAGGACTCCACCCCGCTCGACACGTCCACGCCCATGGGTCGCACCATTCTAATCGCCCGTTCGACGTTTTGCGAACTCAACCCGCCGGCCAGCACCAGTTTCCTGCGGAGGCCCGCATAGGCCGGTGCATCGAGGGCCTCGCCCAGTTCGGACCAGTCGAAGGTCCGGCCGGTGCCGCCTCCGAACGGGCCGTCGAGCAGCAGGCCCAGCAGGCGGTCGGCGTTCGAAAGGCTCCGCTGGAACGCCAGCATGTGCTCCAGCGTCCCGCAGCCGGTGTAGCCGAAGGCCTTGAGCACCCGGACCGACGGCAGTTCCGCCAGCAGGGCCTCCACGCCGTCCGCCGTCTCCTGTCCGTGAAGCTGGATCGCGGTCAGGCCGACCGCCCTGGCGGTCGCGACGACCTGGGCCGTCGGCTGATTCTGAAACAGCCCGATCGCTTCGGTCCTGCCGGATAGCGCCGCGACGATGCGCTTGGCCGTCTCCACCGAGACGACGCGCTTGGATCGCGGATCGCTGGGCGGACGCGGCACGAACACCATGCCTACCCAATCCGCCCCGCAGCCTACGGCGCGGCGCGCGTGATCCGGGTCGCTGATCCCGCAAATCTTGACCAACATCGGCGGCTGTGTTCCTTCCCTGTTGCGGTCATGAAAGTCAAATTATTCACTATAAGTGGCTGTTTGGGGCAAATCAAAACCTTTTCGGCGCCGACGGGTCGCAGGCGAGGAAGATCGCCAGCCGACCAAAAGAAAAGCAGGCAGCCCGAAAGCTGCCTGCCGTCGTTGCCTGAGTCGATGGTCCTGGATTTACTGGCCGGCGGCTGGCGGTTCCTTGACCGTCAGGTCCAGGGCCTTGATGATGTTGATCTTCAACTGGGGGTTGTAGTAGATCTGGCCGGTCACCGTCACGTAACGGTCCAGGTATTTCTCGACGGTGATGCCGCTGTCGGCGGGCACCTCGAGGTAGGCGACCGTCCGCTCGCGGGCCGGATCGTAGAGGCGATACCGCCTCGGCATGCCTTCGCCCTGGAAGACGAAACTGGCCCGCAGCACGCCCTCGCCCTGCCAGACCTTCGGCTCAGCCTCCAGGGCCTTGGCCTGGAGCTGGGCCACTTCCTGCCGCGTACGGGTATGGCTCTTCTGGTACCGGTCCCTCAACTCGACCAGCCGACTCAACCCGGTGCGGGCCTGCTGCTGATATTGCACCACCGCCAGACGCTGCTGGGCATAACTGGCCGCGGCGGGATTCTCCTGCTGTTCAGCGATGGCTTTGTACTCCGCCGCCAGTTCATCCCACTCCTGCTGGTCGAGCGGCTTCTCCAGTTCCGCTTCGTACTGCTTGTCCAAATCCGCCAGCGTGCCGGCGAACTGGCCGAGACGCTGCTCCTGCGGCGTCCGTCCTTCCTCCGCCGGCCGGGTGGTCGCAGCGGGTTGAGTGGTGGTTTCCGGCTCCTCGACCGGTCCTTCCGCCACCTCCCGCTCTTCCGGGCTCAGGACCTCGATCTGCTCGGCCCGCGGCTCGGTGGGAACGCCTTCCTGCTCCTGGACCGGCTGGATGAACTGGCCGGAAATCCACACGAACGAACCCTCGGGCGGCTCGATCTTGAACCAGTCGCCCTCTTCGCCGAGGATCTTGACCTGCTCATCGCGGCCGAGGAGCACCTGAATGGCCATCCGATTGGTCTCGTCCATCACCGACCCGGCCCGCACGGTCACGCGGTCGGCCACCACCCGTCCGGTATCGCCGGTGGTCCGTTCCACGTAGACCCCGTCGTCGCCCTGCCGCTTGACCCAACTGAAGTTGCCCGGCGGAGGCACGATCTTGTACCAGCCGTGCTCTTCGCCCACCACGCGGACCTGGTTGCCCTTCATCAGCCGCGAAACCGAATACCACCCGGTGTCCGGGCCCGAACGGATGTTTACGTAGTCGCCGGTCACCACGCCGGTAAAGGGATAGCGGACGCCCTGACCCTCCTGGGCCAACGCAATGCCCGAGAAGATCAGCAGCACTGATAGGACTTGTGAAATCAAGCGAGTCATGGTTCCAACTCCAGAAATGCCCACTTATTTGCTCCGTTTGTCGCTGATGACGCCAAACACTACCACCAAACCCTCGCCAAGTCAACGCCAAAGCGCAAGTCCAAGGCCCGGCGGAACTTGTCTGCCGCTCCGGGACGATCTGAAATTGTATACCCGCCGGTCCCGGAACGGTCGCCGAACCGACCGACGCGCAGCGGCCAAGGCAAAAAACCGCGGTTTTTCCGGATGTAAATTCGGCTCATGGGCTTGCTGTCGGCGTTCCGAGTGTATATAATGCCAGTTCTGACAACTGGGGACGTGGTGTAATGGGAGCACGCCGCGGTCGCATCGCGGAAATGAGGGTTCGACTCCCTTCGTCTCCATTCAGTCGGCGTGGGCTGCAGCCCACGCCGACGCCAGCGGGCCTTCCAATGCCGGGGGCGGTTGTGATCCAATCCAACCGAGGAGCTTCAACAGGCGTTGTCTGAGCCTTTCATCAGTGCGGTACGACGGCCCGAGGCGATTCATTGGAGTAACAGATGAGCGGAACCAACGACAACGGCGACCAAACCCGATGGCTGATGAAGGCTTACGAGAACATCGAGTTTCTCAAGAGCCCGGACGCCCGGTCCGTTCGCGTGCTCTGCGAGTTGGTCGAGTCGGAGGCCCGGCTGCGGCGTCATCACATCCGCAACACGATCGTGTTCTTCGGTTCGACACGCATTCTGCCCCGCCAGACCGCCCAGAAGATGCTGCAGGACAAGAAGACCGGGAATCATGACCGCCGGACCGACCAGCAGATTCAGGAGCAGGCCCAGCGCGACCTGGTCATGTCGCGATACTACGAGGATGCGGTCGAACTGGCCCGGCGGCTCACCGAATGGTCGCTGGCCATTCCGGACCCGCGCAGGCGGTTCACCATCTGCACCGGCGGCGGGCCCGGAATCATGGAGGCGGGCAACCGCGGGGCGAGCCTGGCCGGCGGCGAATCGATCGGCCTGAACATCAGCCTGCCCTTCGAGCAGGTGCCCAACCCGTACCAGACGCGAAACATCTCGTTCGAGTTCCACTACTTTTTCATCCGCAAGTTCTGGTTCTTCTACCTGGCCAAGGCGCTGGTCGTCTTCCCGGGCGGCTTCGGCACCATGGATGAGCTGTTCGAACTGCTGACCCTGGTCCAGACCCGCAAGACCAAAAAGTACATGCCCATCATCATCTACGGACCGGAGTACTGGAACGAGGTGTTCAACTTCGACGCGCTGGTCAAGTGGGGCACGATCAGCCCGGAAGACCTGACCCTCTTCCAGTTCTTCGACGACGTGGACAGCACCTTCGAATACCTCAAAGCCGAACTGCTCGAGCACTACGTCAATCCGCCCGAGCACGGCGAGGGGGCGCACCACCCGTGAGTCGCCAGCGGATCATCGAGCTGAACGAGGCTTTGGGCCGTCGTCCGGAGCATGAGTTCGCCCTCTACGCCCTGGCCATGGAGCACGCGTCGCTGGGCGAACTGGAGCGGGCGGTGGAGCTGTTCGAACAGCTCGTGCGGACCCACCCGAATTACGTGCCCGCCTACCAGCAGTACGCCTCGGTCCTGGCCCGCCTGCGCCGCTACGATCGCATGCGCACCGTGCTGCAAAGCGGCCTGGTGCACGCCCAGGAGCACGGCCAGTTCCACGCCCGCGACAAGATGCGAGACATGCTCAGCCAGTTGCCGTGAACTGACCGCTGGCGACGTTCTTTGCCTCAGTCATCGGATCGCCGTATCGAACAGGACTTCGTACCAGTGGACGAATGTGACCCCGTCGATGGTGCGCCGCGTCTGATCATCGAGGCGGAACCGCTGGCTCTCGGAGCAACGGCGCTGGCAATAGTGCCGTTGAAGAATGGTCCGTCCCTGTCGGGTGAAGTAGGCCTCGATCAGTGTCGTGTGATCGCCGCTCAGTTCGCCGTCCAGATAGAAGGTCCGAAGGCAGGTGAACGCGCGGGGACCGACCTTCAGCCGGAACATCCCGCAGCCGATGGCGTCGGGCTCGTATCCGCTCTGGCGGAAGACGCCGAACGATTCCTCGATGAACCGGCCGCGGTCCTCGATCCGCCGCGGATGCTGACCCCCGTCTCCCTCGAAATCGTCACCGAGGAATGTGAATACCTTCCGCATTCCATCGGCGATGCGCGAGACCCCAAGCCACTGGGACTTCTCATCCGTCAGCCGGGCAAACACCGTATCGACAGCCTCGCTCCAGCCGCCTTTTCGGGTCCATTCGTTGACCTCGACCTCAACGCAATCCACGTGATGCACCTGGGCCGGGCGAACGCTGCGGGTCGATGTGACGCTGGCCAATGTCCAATCCGGCGGGTCGTACCATCCACCGGACGCTTGGGCGCCGACATCGGGAATGATCGGCCACCACAGCAGTTCTCGTACGCTCACGGCGAAGGGCCTTGCCCGGCTTGGTTCGATGGTGATTTGCGGCCTTCGCTCGGGGAAATCCGGTTTCCTGTCTTTCTTTGATCCCATGACGATTCTCCTCTCTTGGCGGTCGATCCCAGCCATGCTCCGTACCATGTTCCTGGCCGCGAACAGTTGTCGCTTCACGGTGCCCTGCGGCCGCCGAATGCGCCGGGCGATCTGGTCGATGCTCAAACCCTCCAGGTAGAACATCTCGATCAACTTTCGGTTCTCCGGATGCCGGGATTCGAGGGACTCGAGGATCTCTTCGACAAACTCGGCGGCTTCTGATGGATGGTCCCCGGACATCGCTGCCTGCAGGTGCGGTTCGATCTCGATCACCGGTCCCTGCCTTGTCGACCGGCGATGGAAGTCCCGGCAGCGGTTGCGGGCGATCTGGAGGAGCCATGCCCGAAAGTGAGCGGGTTGGCGCAAAGTGCCGACGCCTCGCCATGCCTGCAGAAGCGTCTCTTGAAGCACGTCCTCAATCGAGGCGGGGTCGCGGACCTCGTACCGGACCAGGGCGGTCAGCACACGCTCGTTGCGGCGGACCAACTCCACGAACGCCCGGGCGTCACCGACTGCGCTGTGCCTGACAAGTTGTTCATCGGAAATGTTCGGTGCCATCGCCATGTCTCCATCGTACATGGCGTTGGCGAATGCGGAAAGGTTCGCGAAAAACCCGGATCAGCAACACCGTCGCCGGCGGTCAGTCGGCGAAGCGTCTGACCACGATGCAAGCGTTGTGGCCGCCGAACCCGAACGAGTTGGAGACCGCCACGTTGATCGTGCCCGGACGCGGCTGGTTGGGCACGTAGTCCAGGTCGCACTGCGGGTCCGGATTCTCGAGGTTGACCGTGGGCGGCAGCGTGTCCTTGAGCATGCCCAGGATGGTGGTGATCAGCTCAGCGCCGCCGCTGGCCCCGAGCAGATGCCCGAGCTGGCTTTTGGTCGAGCTGATCGCCAGCTTGCGGGCGTGGTCGCCGAACACGGCCTTGACCGCTTTGGTCTCGCCGATATCGCCCAGTTCCGTGCTCGTCCCGTGGGCGTTGATGTACTCGACGTCCTGCGGGTTGACTCCGGCGTCGGCCAGGGCCCGGCGAAGGGCCATGGCGGCGCCCAGACCGTCGGGCTCCGGCGCGGTCAGGTGATAGGCGTCGGCGCTGGCCCCGAAGCCGAGCACCTCAGCCACGATCGTCGCGCCGCGGGCCTTGGCGTGTTCGAGCTCTTCAAAGATCAGCACGCCGGCCCCTTCGGCCATGATGAACCCGTCGCGGTCCTTGTCGAACGGGCGGCTGGCCCGCTGTGGATCGTCGTTGCGGGTCGAGAGCGCCTTCATGGCACAGAAACTCGAGAGGCCCAGGTGGGTCAAGGCGGCTTCGGACCCGCCGGTGAACATCATGTCGCAGTCGTTTCGCTGAATGGCCCGAAGGGCGTCGCCCATGGCGTTGGTCGCCGAGGCGCAGGCGGTGGCCACCGAGGTGTTGATGCCTTTGGCCCCGAACAGGAGCGAGACGTTGCCCGAGGCGGCGTTGCCCATCAGCTTGGGGATGGTGAACACCGAGACCTTCGAGGGTCCTTTTTCCAGCAGGCGGACGTGCTGTTCCTCCAGTTCGGTCAGGCCGCCGATGCCCGACCCGATGATCACGCCGGTCCGCTCCTGATGCTCCGCGGGCAGGGGCATGGACAGGCCGGCGTTCTTCGCCGCGCTCTGCGCCGCCGCCACCGCGAACTGGGCGAACCGGTCAAGCCGCTTGACGTCCTTGCGGTCGATGTAGCGGGCGGGATCGAAGTCCACGCACTCGCCGCCGATCCGCGAGTCGTAGCACGAGGCGTCGAACCGGCGGACCGGACCGATGCCGCTCTTGCACGCGATGATGTTGGACCAGTACGTCTCCAGGTCTTCGCCCAGAGACGTGACCAGACCCATTCCTGTTATGACAATACGTCGCTTGGCCATCTGCTTACCCAGGGAGGTAGGTTGGACGGTCGCTTCAGGGGCGCCTCAGGACTGCTGCTGCTGTTTGTCGATGTGCTCGGTGATGTAGTCGATCGCCATGCCGACGGTCTGGATCTTCTCGGCCTCCTCGTCGGGAATGTTCATGTCGAACGCGTCTTCCAGTTCCATGACCAGCTCGACGGTGTCCAGCGAATCCGCGTTCAGGTCGTTGATGAAGGAGGTCTCGCGGCTGATTTCCGCTTTGTCCACGCCCATCTGCTCGCTGACGATTTCGATCACCTTGCTTTCGACTTCAGTCTTATCTGCCAAGATCGATCCTCCTAATTGGCATAGCACCGAAACCCGGGTCCACCACCAGCCTTGTGGTTGCATGGACGCCGTAATATACCAAAGCACGCGTACCCGATCAAAGACTTTTTGCCCCGTTACATGAGCATTCCGCCGTCCACCACCAGCACCTGCCCGGTGATGTACGAAGCCCCCGGACCGGCCAGAAACCGCACCGCGGCCGCGATTTCCTCCGGCTGGCCGAACCGTCTGGCCGGAATCATCGGCAGCACCGCCTCCTTGACCTTCTCGGGCAGCACGTCGGTCATGTCCGTGGCGATAAAGCCCGGGGCCACCGCGTTGACGGTCACGCCGCGCTTGGCCAGTTCCTTGGCCGCCGATTTGGTCAGGCCGACCATGCCCGCCTTGGCCGCCGCGTAGTTGCACTGCCCGGCGTTGCCGGCGAGGCCCGAGACGCTGGTGATATTGATGATCCGGCCGCTGCGCTGGCGGATCATGTGCTTTCCCGCCTGGCGCATGGCCACGAAGGCGGATTTAAGATTCACGTTCAGGACTTCGTCAAACTGGCCGTCGTCCATGCTGATCAGCAGGCCGTCGCGGGTGATGCCCGCGTTGTTGACCAGGATATCGAGTTTTCCGTTGGCCTCAGCCACTTCGTCGATCGCGGCGGCCAGCGCCGCGGTGTCGGCGATGTCCACCACCTTGGCCTCGACCGAACCGGGCAGGTCCCCGGCCTCCGCAGCCACCGCGTCGAGCTTCTCCTGATTCCGGGCCATGGCCACCACCTTGGCCCCGGCCCCAGCCAGGGCCAGCACGATCGCCCGGCCGATCCCTCGCGACCCGCCGGTCACGATCGCCAGCTTATCCTGCAGTTCCGCGGTCATCCGCACTCCTTTCGCATGTCTATATATAGTCATTTCAGGTCGGCCGACGTGGAAATGTTGGCGGTTTTGGTCCGGCGGCTGATCCGCTTCATGAACGCGGTCAGCGTCTTTTTCGGCCCCACTTCGACAAACTCGTCCGCCCCCAGCTCCAGCAGCTTCTGCATCGACTTGGCCCACCAGGTGGCCGAGGTGACCTGCGTATAGAGGCTCCGCCGGATGGCGTCCGGGTCGTCGTGGAACTGGCAATCGACGTTGGCGACCACCGGGAATTTCGGCTTCGAAAAGGCCGTCTCCTCGAGAATCGGCTTGAGCTTGTCCGCCGCCGACTGCATCAGCGGCGAATGGAACGCCCCAGCCACGTCCAGGATGACCACCTTCATCGCTCCGGCTGCCTCAGCCGCCCGGGCCGCCCGGTCGATCGCCGCCTTCTGACCGCTCAGGACCACCTGTCCGGGGCAGTTGTAGTTGGCCACCACCAGCACCTCGCCCTGGCCGGCTTCGCGGCAGATCGCCTCGACCTTCTCGTCGTCCAGGCCGATCACCGCCACCATGCCGCCATCGGTCGCCTCCGCCGCCTCCTGCATGAATCTGGCCCGGGCCGCCAGCAACTTCAACGCCGAGTCGAAGCCCAACGCCCCAGCCGCGTGATAGGCGGTGTACTCGCCCAGACTCAACCCGCCCGCGTAGGCGGGCGCCAACTCCCATCGTCCCAGCCCCTTGGCCGCCTCCAGCGCCGCCACCGATGTCACGAAAATCGCCGGCTGCTGGACGTCGGTGGCGTTGAGCCGCTCAGCCGGTCCGTTGAAGCACAGCTCCGAAATCTTATAGCCGAGCACCTCGTCGGCCCGGTCAAAGACCGCCTTGGCCGCTGGGTACTCCCGATAGAGATCGGCGCCCATGCCGACCTCCTGAGCGCCCTGACCGGGAAACATCAGTACCGTTGTCATGTCTCTGCATCTCCTGCACAGCCCACGTTCACGCCCGCTCGATGAGTCGGATTAACATAACCGCCCAACCGCCCCAGTTCAAGCCTTCCACCACCTTTTCAGACTAGAATCTTGGCCCAAACTTAATTTAGCATCATTAAGCATGACTGATAGTTATAATTCCTCCACAATGTTGTACTATCTCCGGTGGTGTGTGCTTTCGCCCGCGAAAACGCACACCACCGGAGGGGCGGCTCGATATAATATCGTCAGTGTCGCTGCGGCGTTGCGGCGAGAGGACCGACAGGAGCATCAGGTAGCGGCGTAACCGAGCGTCAGTTATCCCGTCCGAGACCGGGCTCCGCCCGCCTTCTCGATTTTTCCCCATTTGGACCGGGATGGGTATGCGTCCGGACGTCGCCGCTGGGCGAGGAATTGCCGTGAAGACCGTCCTTCTGCTGTTGATTTCGAACATCTTCATGACCGCCGCGTGGTACGGCCACCTGCGGTTCAAGGAGACTGCGCTGGGCAAGGTGATCCTGATCAGTTGGATGATCGCCTTCGTCGAGTACTGCTTCCAGGTGCCGGCCAACCGGATCGGCCACGGGCAGTTCTCAGCCGCCCAGCTCAAGACCATCCAGGAGGTGATCACCCTGATCGTCTTCTGCGTGTTCTCCGTCCTCTATCTCAAGGAGGGCCTCAAGTGGAACTACCTGGTCGGCTTCGCCATGATGGTGGCGGCGGTCTTCTTCGTGTTCAAAAAGTGGTGAAGCGGTGAAGACACATCACCATTGCGGCAGGCCGAGATTTGCGGTACAAGGGGGAATTGCTGAATGTTAAGGAGGCCGATTGATGTCCAGCCGACAGATTGCCGCGGAGATTGAACAGGAAAAACTGATCGCGATCATCCGGGCCGACAGCGCGGACGGATTGGTTCAGGTCGCCAAGGCCCTGGAGACCGGCGGCTGCCGGCTTATCGAGCTGACCATGACCACGCCAAACGCCCTGGAGATCCTCAAGGAGGCCTCCACGGCCCTGCCGAACTGCGTGTTCGGAGCCGGTACGGTGCTGGACGGTCCGACCGCCCGAATGGCCATCTACGCCGGGGCTCGATACATCGTCTCGCCGATCCTCGACCTGGGCATGATCGAGATGTGCCGGACCTACGACGTGGTGTCGGTGCCCGGCGCGTTCACGCCGACTGAAATGGTCACCGCCTGGCGGGCGGGAACCGAGTTCGTCAAATGGTACCCAGCCAATCCGATCGGGCCCGAGTTCATCAAACACCTCAAGGGCCCGCTACCGCAGCTCAAGGTCATCCCGACCGGGGCCATCAACCTCGACAACGCCGCGGCGTTCCTCAAAGCCGGAGCGACGGCGGTGGCGGCGGGGACGGAACTCGTGGGCAAAGGCCCCATCACCGATCAGCGGCTCAAGGATATCACCGATCGGGCCCGCCGGTTCAAAGCCCTGGTCGGTTCGGTCTAGGCTGCGACTACTGCCCGACGTGACCGCCGGTGCAGGTCATCTCCGAGACCTTGCGCAGCTTGCCGGCCAGGTAGGCCGCGATATTCTCGGCCACTGTGCCTTCCACGCCGCGGTACACGTCGATGGCCATCTGCTGAAGGGCCAGCAGCGGCCCGCCACCGATGCCCAGGGCGATCAGGCTGTCGGCGCCGTGGTCATGGATCAGGTTGACCGGACCGATGCAGCCCTCGGGGCCGTGGCCCGGATTTGGCATGCTCTCCACTTCGCCGGCCTTGCCGTCCTGAATGGTGACGAACGTGAAGAACTCGCAGCCGCCGAAATGGAACGAACTTCGCGAGTCGAGACCTTCGGCATTCATGGTGGGGATCGCGACGATCTGTCTCATCGGCTCACTCTCCTGTCGATTCCTCATAGCGTACGAAAACCGCTTCGGACTGAGCGATCGTCCTTTGACGGTTATCGACAATTCTTGATTTAAGGTGATACTGCCGATCGTCCTCGCCGCGATCGGGCCTCGGCCACGCGGTGATGGTGATCCAACTGCCCGGGGCCAGCGAACGGTGAAACTTGGTCTGCAGCAGGGCGGTGACCGCCACAACCCCGTTCTGCAGGAGCCACTGGGCCATCGCGGCATCCATCAGCGCAGCCAGAATGCCGCCGTGGGTCACGCCGGGCAGGCTCTGCAGGTCCTCGCGGACCTGAAAACGTCCGCTGATCCGCCCGTCGGCCAGCTCGAACCGAGCTCGCAGGCCGGAGGGGCTGTCCTCTCCGCATACAAAGCATCGCCTGTGCATGTGCGTCAACGACTGAGTCGTCATGATGATTCCCCTGAATACTCACGAGCGATTGGCCGGTTCGCGGTGCGACCACCCCCCTGGTTGCCTCGACCGGAAGGCCCCCCTCCCTCGCCGTTCGGCAACATGACAACCACTCCTTTCCAGAAGCCCGGGGCAAAAAAGACTTTCTTTATTGAATGATATTCGTTATCTCGGCCTTAGGCGTGCTGCGGGGCCACTTTGGCAGGAAAAAAAGGCCGGTCGGACCGAACGGTGCATCCGGGTTCAGTCGCCGCTTTTGGGCTAGAACGGCTCGACCGGCCCTAAACTGACTGATAGTGCTAAGGTTACAGAAGCCATAGGAGCTGCTGTATCGCGATTGCGGGGTCGTACAAGGGGGTAATTAGCTAATACTTAACACTATTTACGCATGGTTCGCGCAAGGATTCAACCTTTTTTGGAGAATTTCGTGCTGCAAGGGGTCGTCCGGTGCGAATGGGGAGGTCAGCCGCCACTGAGGCTGAGTGTTTTCAACTCTTATTTGGGGCGGCTCTGACCCGGTAGAGCCGTGGGGCGACGTGGAAGGCCCTGACAAAGAGCCGGGTCATGTATGCGGGGTCGGCGTAACCGCACGCCTGGGCGATCTCGGAGATGTTGAGGGTGCTGTGGAGAAGCAGGTCTTTGACCCGTTCGAGCCGCCGGGCGTTCAGGAAGTCGGTGATGCGGTCGCCGGTTTGCCGGCGAAAGAGGCTCGATAGGTAGTTGGGCGAGCATTCGACGTGGCGGGCGAGGGTCTTGACGCACAGACCCGTATCGTTGAGATGGTTGCGAATGTACTGTTTGCAGAACGCGATCTTGGGGTGTTCGATCGGGGGATTTCTCCCAGCGGCCTCGATGGCCTCGAGCAGGGCGGAAAAGGCGAGCAATGCCGCGCCCCGCGTTTGAATGGGGCCAAAGGGCCTGGGACGCGAACCGCACGCGACCGCCTCGGTCAGCAGCCCGAGCAGGCGATGCATGTCGTGCAGTTGGCAATAGACCAGGTGAGTGGAATGAAAGCGGTCGGCTTCGCTGAAGACGCCCTGATGCCACGACATGCCGTCGTAGCCGAGCATGCCGACCAGGTAGTGAAATCGGGCCTTGCCATGACTGAAATGCTCGCGGTGCGGGGTGTACGGCGGGATGATGCAGGTCTGGCCCGCGCGAAGGCGGAACCGCTGCCAGGGCAGGACGAAATCGGTGGACCCGCTCATTTGAACAAAAATCTCGGGCAGGGTGTGGAAGTGGCCGGCGGGAGCGGGAGGGTTCTCCGGAACGGCGGGGACGATCAGCGCGTGGCCCGGATTCCGGGCAAGCCGCCGGACCAGGGCCCGCACCTGGCGGCTGACCAGGGCCAGGGTGTCCGTCGTCTCCATATTGTAGAAAAATCCTGATATTCGTAGTTATTTACTGTGCCGGGACGGCCGGTTACCTGGTACTGTAGCTTAAAACGCCAGTTGAGGCCTGTCTACAGGCTACCGCGTATTGTGAGAAATGTCCAGGTTATGGAGCAGACGATGAATGCGAAGATCCGGGTGACGGTGTGGAATGAGTTTCGGCACGAAAAGAGCCAGGACGTCGTGCGGTCGATCTACCCGAAGGGGATGCACGTGACGATCGGCGAGGCCCTCAAAGCCGGCGCGGATGTCTCGGTGCGCTACGCGACGCTCGACGAGCCGGAGCACGGGCTGACCCAGGACGTCGTCGACGCCACCGACGTGCTGATCTGGTGGGGCCACTGCGCCCACGATGAGGTGGACGACCGGATCGTCAAGCGGGTCCAGAAACGGGTGCTGGAGGGCATGGGGCTGATCGTCCTGCATTCCGGGCACTTCTCCAAGATATTCAAGGCCATGCTGGGAACCAACTGCAGCCTCAAGTGGCGCGAAGCGGGAGAGAAGGAACGCCTCTGGAACATCGAGCCGGGGCATCCGATCACCGAAGGGGTCGGCGAGTACATCGAGCTGCCCAACACCGAGATGTACGGCGAGCGGTTCGACATTCCCACGCCGGACAAGCTGATCTTCGTCTCGTGGTTCGCCGGCGGCGAGGTTTTCCGCAGCGGCTGCTGCTGGGAACGCGGCCACGGGCGGATTTTCTACTTCCGGCCAGGGCACGAGTCGTACCCGATCTTCCACAACGCCGAGGTGCAGCGGGTGATCGCCAATGCGGTTCGCTGGGCCCGGCCCCGCATCTTCGCGGAGCACTCGGCGCCGTGCACCAAACCGCTCGAGCCGCTCGGTTAAGGAACGTCGCGCTCAGCGGATGGATGTCGGACCATAGGAAGAAGGAGAAGCGGCATGAAGAAGTTGCGCGCGGGCGTGATCGGACTGGGAATGGGCATGGCCCATGTGGCCGGGTATCGGGGCCACCCGGACGTGGAGGTGATCTCGATCGCCGATACCGATAAGGACCGGCTTTCGACCCGGGGCCGGGAACTGCAGATCGCCTCGCAGTACACCGACCCGCTCGAGATGCTCCGCAAGGAGAAGCTGGACGTGGTCAGCGTGGCCACGCCGAACAAGTTCCACCTGCCGCTGACCATCGCCGCCCTCAAGGCCGGCTGCCACGTCCTGTGCGAAAAGCCGATGGCGATGAACGCTGCGGAAGGCCGCCGAATGGTCGCCATGGCCGACAGGGTCAACCGCCGCCTGATGATCAACTTCAGCTACCGCTTCAACGACCAGTCCTACGCCATGAAGAAGGCGGTAGAAAGCGGCATGCTGGGCGAGGTCTACTACGCCCGGACGGTCTGGAACCGCCGGCGCGGCCTGCCGGGGTTCGGCCGATGGTTCGGTCAGAAGGCCCTCTCGGGCGGCGGGCCGCTGATCGACCTGGGCGTTCACCGGCTGGACCTGGCCCTCTGGCTGATGAACTACCCCAAGCCGCTGTGGGTCATGGGCGGGACGTACAACCCGATCGCCACGCGCCTGGCCAGAGAGCAGAACAAGGAGTACGACGTCGAGGATTTCGCCGCTGCGATGGTGCGGTTCGACAACGGGGCCACGCTGGCCCTCGAGGCGTCCTGGGCGGCCAACATCAAAGCCCCGGAAGAGATGGAGACCCGCCTGCTGGGCACCAAGGCCGGCCTGGTCCAGAAGAACGTCAACGAGGGCTATCAGTGGGAGGCCGAGATATACCTCGAACAGGACGGCTGCCAGTTCGACATGAAACTCCACCCGCCGGTGCCCCAGGCCAAAGGGGCAATGGTGCACTTCGCCGACTCCATTCTCGCCAATACGCCGCACATCGCCACCGGCGAGGAAGGCCTGATGGTGATGCAGATTCTCGACGCGATCTACGCTAGCGCCGACCGCAGGGCGCCCGTTCGGATTCTCCAGACGCGGGTCACCAACGGCAAACGAGGGCCCAAGCAGTAGAGAATCCCGGTCCGCGTGCCTCGTTCCCCGATGGCGTTCGTCCGCGGAACCGCTGTGCCATGTCCCGCCGATTTGATGAAGAAAACGTTTGGGCAGAGGCCGGTGGTCATGGTATAATTCCACGTTTTAATTGGAACGCACGCGGTTTTTGATAGCGCAAAATAAAGGAGAAGCGAACGTGGCACGGTTCATGAACTGCAACGGTACCAAGCACCTGTTCACCAGCGAGTCCGTCACGATGGGGCATCCCGACAAACTCGCTGACCAGATCTCCGACGCCGTGCTCGACGCCCTCTTGACGCAGGACAAGTACTCGCGGGTGGCCTGCGAGGTCATGTGCAAGAACTCGCTGATCATCGTGGCCGGCGAGATCACGACCAAGGCCCAGGTCTACATTCCCGACGTAGTCCGCCAGACGGTCCGCGAGATCGGCTACACCGACCCGGAGACCGGGCTCGATGCCGACAGCTGCACGGTGAACGTCTGTATTGACAAGCAGTCGCCCGACATCTCGCGCGGCGTGACGAGCAAGGACGTCAAGCGGCAGGGCGCCGGCGACCAGGGCCTGATGTTCGGCTTCGCCTGCAACGAGACGCCCACCCTCATGCCCCTGCCGATCTACCTCTCGCACCGGATCGTCGAGAAGATGGCCGAGGTTCGCCAGAAGGGCAAGCTGCCGTGGCTCCGTCCGGACGGCAAGAGCCAGGTCACCGTCGAGTACTGCAACAACAAGCCGGTGCGGATCGACACCGTGGTCTGCTCGACCCAGTACTCCGACGACCAGGAATACGTCAAGAAGGGCTGGATCGACAAGGCCGGCTGCATGACCGAAAAGGGCAAGAAGCTCCTGATCGACACCGTCATCAAGCCGGTCCTGCCCGCCAAATACGTCAAGGGCGATGTGAAGTACTTCATCAACCCGACCGGCCGGTTCGTGGTCGGCGGACCGCACGGCGACTGCGGCCTGACCGGGCGCAAGATCATCGTCGACACCTACGGCGGCCGAGGCTGCCACGGCGGCGGCGCCTTCAGCGGCAAGGACCCCTCCAAGGTCGACCGCTCCGCCAGCTACATGGCCCGCCACATCGCCAAGAACATCGTGGCCGCCGGACTCGCCGATATCTGCGAGGTCCAGATCGCCTACGCGATCGGCGTGCCCGACCCGGTCAGCGTCCTGGTCGATACCCAGGGCACCGCCAAGATCGACGAGAAGAAGCTCGCGGACCTCGTTCGCAAGACCTTCCCGCTGCGCCCGGGCGAGATCATTCAGTACCTCAAGCTCCTGCGGCCGATCTACAAGGAAACCGCCCGCCACGGCCACTTCGGACGCGAACTGCCCGATTTCACCTGGGAAAAAACCAATAAGGCCCGCGAGCTGAAGCGCGAGGCCGGAATCTAGTCGATCCACCGCATTTTGCGGCAGTGGCTTAACGGCGGCCTGGAGAGCACCACCCTCCAGGCCGCTGCTTTTTTGATCGGACCTGGTCCGGCGTCAGCGTGACATCCAGCGGATCATCTCGCCCAGCCGCGGAGCCTCCTGGGCGATCGTCGCCCGGTCGCTGGGCCGCCCGTCGGTCAGATTCATCCCGCCGTACTCCAGCGTCGCCACCCGCGGACGCCGCCATTCGCCGCGGCGAATCCGGTCAAACACCCACTCGATGAGCCGCCAGTCCTCGTCCCGCAGAGCGTAGTGATCCATCCACAACCCATCCTCACCAAGCTGGGTGCCGGATATGTGAATCTCGTGGATCAGTTCGCCCGGCAGGGCGGCCAGGTAGTCCCGTTCGTCCACGCCGAAGTACTTGGCCGCCATGGCGGCGTGCGTGATGTCCAGCAGCAGCTTGCCCGACGTCGTGCGAACCACCTCGTCGATCAACGCCGGCTCCAGTGCCGGACGCGGCACCGCGTACGGCTGATGAGGCGTGTAGGGCAGGTTCTCCAGCACGATCGGCAGGTCGGCGAACCGCGCCATCAGGTGCCTTATGTCACGAACGATCGCCTCGCGGACTCGCCGCTGGTCGTCCTCGCTGCGGGTGTCGATGTCCATGCCGGGAAAGTCGCGGACATTCGGGGAGATGTGCATGTTCAATGCAGCCGTCCGCGTCAGCTCCAGCATCTCCGCAGCCCGCTGCACCTGCGGCTCGTCAAGCGGCCCGCACCCGGCGCGGATGCGGAAATGCACGTAGCACGGCCCAGCCCGAAGGGCCGCCTCGATAATCTCCGGCTTGTCGGGACACTTGAACAGGTCCACGCCAATGATACCCTCGCGATGCAGCGCTTCGGCCTCGGGTGAATAGTTGATGGCGAATTGGGTCAAGGGTCGGTCCTCTATGGGTGTGGTTGGTCCAAAGAAAGCATTGTAGCGAGCCGTCGATCGTTCAGCCACCGCCGGATAAAGCGATTCACACCCGATGGCCAAGGGGTATAATTGGCATACAGTCCGAAGACTTTGGCCGAGTCCCCAGCGGGCGGCCGGTCCGATCAAAGGAAGCCGGGAATGAGCTTGAGCGTGTGCGTGCTGGCCAGCGGCAGCACGGGAAATGCGACACTGGTCAGCGACGGACAGACCCATCTGCTGGTCGACTGCGGACTGGTGGCCAGGGAGATCGAAACGCGGATGCTGCGGGCGGGCTTCGATCCCCGCGGTCTCGCCGGCGTGCTGATCACCCACGCCCACACCGACCATTTCCGTTCCGCCGGCACGCTGGCCTACCGCTACGGCGCACCCATCTACGTCGATCCGGCCGCCGACCGGGCCATCCGCGAGCGCCCGAGCAACGGAAGCTATCACCGCGTGCGAAAGTCGCTGCCGATCCCCGAATCGATCGGCGGCATTCGCGTTGAGACCTTCGCCACCAGCCACCACGTCTGGGGCGGGACGCCCGTGGGCTTTGTGCTCTCTGCCGGCGGCGCGCGCGTCGGCGTGATGACCGACACCGGAACCGTCTCAAGCGAGGCCCTCAAGCTCCTGGCCGGCTGTCAGGCCCTCGTGCTTGAGGCCAACTACGACAAGGACACCGTCTCCGCCAAACTCGGCGACCGGCGCTACGCGATGGACTGGCGCTACCTCGAGTGGGTCGCCTCGGACCACGGCCACCTCTCCAACGACCAATGCGCCCGGTTCCTCGCCCGAATCGCCGGAACCGAAACCATGCACGTGTTCCTGGCCCACATCTCCGAAAACCACGCCGATCAGCGCAAGGACAACAACAGCTTCGAAAAGGCCGAGCAGACCGTCCGCGAGTTCTTCAGCCGCGAGGGGCTGTCGCTGCCGCCGCTTCACCGCACCTACCGCCGCGGCGCGACCGAAGGCCAGGCCTCGATCCTGGTGCGGATCGACTGACCGCACGGCTTAGAAGTCATCCAGCGTCGCTAATCCCGCCTTTTCCAGATGCCCGGTATCGCCCCAGAGCTCCAGCGTCCAGCGGCCGTCGCGAACGCCGAACCGGTTGACCGCGCCATTGTAGAGTGAGAATCGCCGCGGCCCGCCGGCCGGCAGGCCCAGCGCATGGCGAAACAGACTCTGGATGGTCCCGCCGTGGGCGATGACGGCGACGGTCCGGCCGCGATGTCGGGCGGCGATTTCAGCCGCGCAGGCCGCCGTCCGCTCGTCGCGCTGACGGCTGCTCTCGCCGTCGGGCAGCACGTAGTCCGGATCGCCCGAACGGAACCGCTCGTACTCCTCCGGGAATCGCTGGCGGAACTCCGCCATGGTGAGGGTCTGCATGATCCCAAGATGCCGCTCGCGCAGGCGAGCGTCGAGAATCGGCTCGAGCGTCAGGACCTCGCCGACGATCCTCGCGGTCTGCACCGCCCGGCCCAGGTCGCTGGCGTGGATGGCCTCGATGCCTCTGTTCCGCAGCGCCTCGGCCACCGCCCGCGCCTGGCGAACGCCCAGCGGCGTCAGCGGGCTGTCCAGATGGCCCTGCTGCTTGCCCGCCAGGTTCCATTCGGTCTCGCCGTGGCGGACGGCAAAGACGGTGGTCTTCTCGGTGGCATTCATCATGTTGCTCCGCGGAGATCGTTCAACCGGCGATCAGCGACCGCAGCAGCGGCGCCAGCGCGTCGGCGTAGCGGACGTAGCCCAGGTCGCTGGGATGCGAACTGTCGATCGTGCCCTCATTGTCGCTTCCCAACAGCGGATCGCCCCCCACGTAGTGCAGATTCGCAACGCCCGAGGCAGCCAGCTTCTCGTACGCGTCGCGCAACGCCGCCCGGCTCGTGCGGTGGCGCTCGCGCCCGATCTGGGCCAGCCACGCGTTCCCGCACGTCCGGTCCTCGACCAGCACGATCGGCGTGTCCGGCCGCGATGCCCGCAACGTCCGCACGAACGGCTCAGCCCGCTCGCGAACGGTCGGCTCGGTCATGTTGGGCAGGCAGTCCACCAGGTACACCGCCGCCTCCAACTCGACCATCAACTCGGCGATCGGCGCATCCATCGTGCCCGCGCCGGCAAATCCGAGGTTGATCACCGGCCGCTCCAGCCGACGTCCCAGGATCGCCGCGTGACACATGCCCGGCCGCGACGCCCCTTCGCCGTGCACGATCGACGTGCCGTAGTAGACGATCGGAAGGCCCGCAAACGGCACAGCCGGTTCTAGCGCCGCCCCTTCCGGCACGCCGACCCAAAGCTTCTCGATGCCGTTTCGCAGCGGCAGGTACAGCAGGTAGTCCCGCATTTGCCCGTCCAGACCGCCGACCAGCACCGCCTCGTTGTCGCGGCCATTGGGACCGCCGTGGCCCGCCCATCGCCAACACCCGGCGGCGTCGCGGGCGTAAAGGTCCAACCCGCTGGCCCCGATCGGGCCCATCATCGGCCGGATGAGCTGCTCGAGCAGAAGCTCCCACCTCGCTGCGATCTTCACCGCATTAGTCCGAAACCCCACGCACAACCCAGCCGACTGGCGGCTCAGGTCCCAGACCGCCTCACGCACCACGCCTTCCGCCCGGCCGGACAACCGGTCAAAAAAACGCTTCGTGTCGCTCCAGCCTTTGCCGCCGACAAAGAGCTCGCGGGCGTCGATCCACTCCTGAGCGGGATTTGCGGTGCCGTTGTTCATCGTAGTGGCAGGTCAATATAGTGTCGCAAGCCGGGCGAATCAAGCCATCAAGCCTATCGACGTTCGCAGCCGAGACCCCGCCGCGGCCTCACTTGGCGCGATTGCGCCTCAAATACTCACGCATCACCTTGGCCCGCTCGGTCAACTCCTTCGGTTTCGGCACTTCGACCTTGGCCGGCGTGCCGTACGGGGCGTAGAACAGGCCTTCGTTGGGGTCGGCCACTCCGGTGCGCACGTAGTTGCCGTCCTTGTCGTACAGATCGACTTCGTCCGGCGCCTCCAGATTCCACACGTCGGCCTCGCGCCACGAATGATAGTTCCAGTCCCAGCCCAGTTCTTCAAACATCTCAATGAGCTCGCGAAGATACGCAGCGCCGTTGGGCGCCCAACGGGCCACGCTGAATTCGCCCACGTAGATCTGAACGCCGTGCTTCTGCTGAAACTCAATGGCGTCCTTGATCTCCTCGCGAAGACGAGTCTTGTCCCACATTCCACCGCCGTGCTCGTTGAACGGCCCGGGGAAGGAGCGAGGTATATTGTTGCTCACTCCCTGGTGCGTATACTCGACGGGTTGATAGGGATGGACCGAATAGATCACGGGCATCACGGGATCGTTGACCGGCGTAAACCCCGCAAAACCCCACGTCAGCATTCCCGGCCCCGGTTCGATGACGACCGGGTGCTTCCTGTCGATTTGTCGGATCGCCTCGGTCGTCTTCTGCGCCCATTCGGGCCACGTGGGCGGATAGCTCGGGTGGCTGTGGACCCGCGTCCAATCGAGCGGCTCGTTGAGCAGGTCGAACCAGATCACCTGATCGCGGTCCTTGCAGAGTTCCGCGAGCTGCTGCCAGCATTCGATCAGCGTCTCCAGGTTGCTCTGGTCAAACCAGTATTCATGGGACGCCTGCGCCCCGTCATCGGAATACTTCTGGGGATGGTCGTTGGGGATCTGGTGCAGATCGAGCACGACGGCCAGGCCGAGCGCCTTGGCCCGATCCAGGCCTGCCGGCAGATCGGCGAGAATCTTCTCCCACGTCGCCTGATAGGACGGCATCTTCCACTGGTCCTTCCACCACACCGGGCACATCATGTACCGCACCTGGTTCGCGTTCCAATCATTGACCGCGCTCTCGAGAACCGCCTGATCCATGGTGGCGACGGTAAAACCGCGGTAGACGGTCTTTCCGCGATCCCCAGCCGCCGGACGCGTTGTCTGACCGAAAACCGCAAAGGTCCCGCCGAAAAACGTGAACATAGCCATAGCGGCGAACAGGGAGGGAATTCGTCTGGTCTTCATGCCGTCATACTCCTTCAGGAAAGCAGCATCGGGTTAGGGTGCGGTTGCGTCTCCGGACAGCCAGCCGCTACTTCGTCGCGGGTGCGGATGTCGGCTGTTGTTGGTTCAACGCCAGGTACTTCTTGACCACCTGGCCGCGCTCGGTCGGCTCCTTCGGTCTCGGCACATCGACCTTGGCCGGCGTGCCGTAGCGGCCGTAAAACAGCCCCTCGTTCGGATCGCCCAATCCGGTCCGCACGTAGTTGCCCTCGGCGTCGTACAGATCGACCTCGTCGGGCTCCTCCAGGCTCCAGATCCCCGCCTCGCGAAACGCGTGGTAGTTCCAGTCCCAGCCGTACTTCTCGAACAGGTCCAGGCAGTCGCCCAGATACCGGGCCGAGTGCGGCGCCCAGCGCGGCGAACTGAACTCGCCCACGTTGATCCGCACGCCGTGCTTCTTCTGGAACGCGATGACCGGCGCGTACTCGACCTCCAGACGCTCGCGATCCCACCAGCCGCCGCCGTGGTCGTTGAACTCGCCCGGCCAGTCGTACACTTTGACGTCGTTGACGCCCTGATGTGTGTAGATCACCGGCTGATACACGTGCGCCGAGTAGATCACCGGGCAGTGCGAATCCTTGATCGGCGGAAAGTCCGTAAATCCCCAGCACAGCATGCCCGGACCCGGCTCGATCACCACCGGATGGCGCGTGTCGATCTTCCGAATCGCATCCGTCGTCTGCTGGACCCACTCGGGCCAGTGCGGCGGATAACTCGGCTGCTGGTGCACGACGGACCACTCCAGCGGCTCGTTCAAGAGGTCAAACCAGATCGACTGCTCTCGGTCCTTGCAGATCTCGGCCATCTGACGCCAGCACTCGAGCATCACCCGAAGGTTGCCTTCGTCATTCCACCACTGGACCGAATCCCAGTGGGGGTTCTTTTCCGGATCGGGATTCGGCGGGACAGGAGCCGGGTTGTCGTTGGGAATCGTGTGCAGGTCGAGGACCACCGCAACGCCCAACTCCGCCGCCCGGTCAAGGTCCGCGGGCAGCCGTTCGAGCAAAGCCTGCCACGCCGCCCCTGTGCTCGGAAATCGATTGCGGTAAATCCAGCTCGGGCACAGCATGTACCGCACCTGGTTGGCGTGCCAGTCATTGATCGCGTCCTCCAGCAGCTTCCGATCCATCGTGCAGACGGTAAAACCGCGGTAGCGGGTGCCCTCGTCGTTCCAGACCGGCTCGACCGCGGGCACAGCCGACTCGCACGCGCCCGCGTTGTCGACAAACAGCGTTCCCGGATCGTGCACGCCCTCGCCGCTCATCGCCTCCCAGAACAGCGTCTTGACCGCCAGCCCGGGCTCGGTCCGCACGTCGAAAACCTCCTCGATGCCGAAACGCCCTTGCGCCCGGCCGGTCTTCGGATCGTACCGCACCACCGCCATCCGCCAGTAACCGTCAAAACCGGTCGCCGAGTCGAACCCGCCCGACTTCGACCCCGCCTTCCACGTCAGCCGCTTGCCGCTGGAATTGACCTCGAACACGATGTCGCTGTTCTGATCGCCCGACCGCAGCGCGAACGTCCGCACGCCGCCCGCACCGCCCTCGCCGCCGACCCAACGCAGATCGCAGTGTACCTGCCACGCCCGGTCCGTCGGCGTCGCACCCTCATCGGTGTACCAGATGTTGGCCGAACGCGGATACCAGCCGACCGTGGCTTCCGCCCGCCGGAAAACATCCGGCCCCACCACGGCCGTCTTCTCCGACGGGCCCGACTCATGGTGACTCCACGTGCCCTTGCCCTCAAACTTCTGAAAAACATAACTGTCGCACCCGGCGAAATGCGGGGCCTCGAAATCCCCACCCGGCACCCGGTGCAGCACGTCAGCACAGGCATAACCGGCGCAGAGGCCCAACAGACCAAACAACAGACAGAACTGTCTCATCATATGTTCCTTGAAGTTGATGGATGCTCGTTGCAGGCGCGCATTCCAGGGCGCCATCGCAGAACCTCTGCGATCCGGGCGGACTGTTACCACAGCCAGCCGGAGTGATCGCCGGAAGTGTTGTACCAGTGCGTGTCCTTGTGCGGAACGTTGGACTCCCACGTCACATGCCAGTCCATCCATAGATAATTCGCGCCGCGCGAGTGCCGTTCGTGTACACCCGGTGGATAGTTGTCCGGATCTGCGGCGGAGTATTTCGGCTGAATGTACACTTCCCAATAGACCGCTGAACTGCCCTCAGCCACCGCGACCTTCATGTTGGGTTCGTTCACCTCGCGGTACGGGAAAAATCCCCCTGGAGGGGACCAGGCCCACTGGAAATACATGAAATTCGCCCGGTAGCTGACGTGCTCACTGTTCTGTGTCTGGTCGCTCAGACACGACAAAATGTCTTTTCCGGACTCGCG
The DNA here is from genome assembly GCA_012729815.1 of Phycisphaerae bacterium. Classification (NCBI taxonomy): domain Bacteria; kingdom Pseudomonadati; phylum Planctomycetota; class Phycisphaerae; species Phycisphaerae bacterium. The sequence goes on from JAAYCJ010000198.1 coordinate 49,390, forward strand.
GACGTAGTGCGTGTACTTGTCAAGGTACCGATACCATGACATCGCTGTCGCTCCTACGTACCCCGGCGGAAGCTTCTCGTACCATTCATCGAGGTAGCAGATGAACCCGACGCCCAACTGCCTGAGGTTCGACTGGCACGCCACCTGTCGCGCCTGTTCCCGCGCCTGCCCTAACGCCGGCAGCAGCATTGCCACCAGCACCGCGATGATCGCCACCACCACCAGCAGCTCGATCAGCGTGAATCCGCGTTGTCTATCGCCTCGTACCATGTTCTGTGTCTCCTCGGTCCCTGTTCCGTATGACTTCACCGTTGCCCTCGCTTTCGTTTCTCCGGTCAATACCATAGCCACGTGTTCTGGACGAACCACCGGAAGGCGAAGACGTAATTCCATCGCGATTGCTCCGGGCTGGCCGGGTCATCGAGATTCGGCACCCAACCGGTGTTGCCGCCCGCAAACAGAAACACGTCGCCGTTGCTGTGATAGTGCCGGAAATGCAGATTGCCGTAGTTGTGGGCTTCGGCGATGTGGGCGGGATAGCAGCCGAGATAGCTGGCGGCGTCGACCACCAGCGGCGTCCGTGTGGGCTCGGCCAGTTCGTCGATCCGGTAAGAGGTCGTTCGCCACGGCGCGGTGTAAAAACCGCTGAGGAACCGGTTGATGCCGTAGTACGACTGGTGATACGTCCCATTGGCCGACGGCTTCCGCGTATCCGACGGGCAAAGCCAGACGCTCGGCGCCCGGAGCTGATAGTACGCGGCGGGGTTGTCCGAGGCCACCAGGTACTTTTCGTACAGCTTGTACTGCCACGACGTCGTGTCGTGCTGGTTGCCCGTCAGAGGCAGAAAGCCCGCATTGTCGTCGGCGTACATGCCGAACGCGATGCCCATCTGCTTCAGGTTGCTCGTGCACATCACCGTCTTGGCCTGATCGCGAGCGCTCTGAAGCGCCGGCAGCAGAATCGACACCAGCACCGCGATGATCGCCACCACTACCAGCAACTCGATCAGCGTAAATGCTCTGGATCTTCTCATGGTCACTCCACCTCCGGTTCGCCGGCCGGTGTGGCGGGCGAAGCAAGCTCCAGCTCCACTCGCACCAGGCGGCAGGGTTTGGCCTGATAGGCGTTGAGGGTTTCCACGTCGAGCGCCCGCTGCGCCTTGCGGAAAGGATACGGCTTCCCGTCGGTAACCGTCGGCCAGATGTTGGCGGCCCAGGAATCGGCCTCGATCGCGTGCTCGACCGCCTTGACCACCCGCCGGCCGTCGATGGCGGTCGGCACAGCGACGGTGAAGGTGCGGTCCGGCGACCGGTTGACCAGCACGAGGTTGACCGCCCGGTCGGTCGCGGTGGCGTACGCCGTAACGTAGGGCACCACCACGTCGCGCCCCTGGTAGGTGGCCCGGTGGGTGTAGGTCGGCACGTGGGCCAGGCGGACGGGAACGACGCGGTGACCCTTGGCGGCGCTCCAGAACTCGACGGCCGCCCCGCCCGGCTTGGGCACCACGGGCACGACGCTCTTCTGGGCCTCCGCGTTCCAGGCGACGCCGATCCCGAACGTCAGCGTGTGCACCACCGCGATATCGACGTACCCGGTGGCCAGCATCTTGCCCAGGTAGTCCGCGCAGCCGAGCAAGGAGACAAAGGCGTGGGTCGGCGAGTTCTCGTATCCAAGCTGGTCGAAATGGGCCTTCGAAATCGACTTGTTCTCCAGGAAGATACCCTTCATGTCTGGAACGTAGTGCCAGTTGATCATCCACTCGGTGCATGCCAGCCGGACCGGCGAGTTCGCCTCCCTGATCCATGCGATCTGCTGGCGGAGCAGTTGCTCGCCGCACTCGATGTTGGCGAAGAGCGACACGCCGTTCTCCACCGCGTCCACCCCGTCCCCGTCCAGGTAAATATGAGGGGCCAGGTAATCGAACGAACCGTGGGCGTCCTTGAGCAGGGCCCGGGTCCACTTCTCCGCGTTCGTCCGGTTGACGGACCGGGGTTCCCACTCCGGATCGTCCGGAAAATTGAGCCAGACCGGGTTGAACTCCGAGTCCACAGCCAGACCGCAGGCGATGATCTTGATCCCCGGGTCGACCTTCCGCATGGCCGAGGCGTACTCCCGCACGTACACCGGGTACTCAGATTCCTTCAGCCAGATCCAGACCTCGTTGCCGATCTCCCAGTACTTCACGCCCGACTTGTTCTTGACGTTCGCGTGCTCCACCCACCGGGCGGCGTAGTCCGCGCCCATGCGGATGCTCTCGACCCGTGTCGGGTTGATCCGATTGCGCTCGTCGTGCACCCCGGCGAGGTTGCTGTTGACCGTGATGATCGGCTCGTAGCCCAGCGCCTTGCAGAAGGCGACAAAATCGTCCGGACGGGTCTTCGTGCGATTCTTCTCGAAATCGGACGGCCAGTACCCGTTCTCGATGTCGTCCCACGCCAGCCAGTCCGACGGCGTCCCGCAGGGGTAGCGGAACGCGGTCAGCCCCAGCCGACGGTAATCCTCCATGTGGTCGTTACGCAGGTATGGTATCGTGAAAACCTCTTCCTGGACCCCCAAAATACCCGCGGGAAACGCGAAACCATGGGCCGTATCGAACGATACCGCGATCGGCGCGCCGGCCTCTTCCGCCGATGCGGCGCCGCGGACCAAACCCATCAAAACCACAAACGCAACCCACAAACGTTTCTTCATAAACCTGCTCCAACGTATTTACAGACCGAAATGCCCGTGCATCTCCGCGTTCTCCGCGACTTCGGAATCCGTCAGGAACCGGACGTGGCCGTCCCAGAAACCGACATTCAAACCGCCCGCCCCGTGCCGCCCGAACGCGGGCATATCCCAACTGGATGCGGTCCACCCGAAAGCGGCGCAAATCGGGCAATAGTGCGTGGCGTAGCCGAAGGCGTCGCACAGCATGCGGATTTCCGATGGGCGGCTGAACCGACTCGAACGAAGCCAGATGTCGGTCCGGTATTCCTGACCATCGCTGGGAATCATGTGCCGCAGGAGATCCGCGTACGCGTAGTGAATGCCCTCGCCGGCCGCCGCGCCGATCGCCGCGCCGGGTTCCTCAGTCGACGGACAGCAGAACACCCTCATCCGCGCCGTCTGAAGAATCCCCTGCCACGAACCCGGCTGCATGGTCAACAACTCGCCGCCGCCCACGTACTTGCCGATGAACTGTGTCCAGACCGTCCAGTCGGACGACATCCCCGGAATACCCCAGTACACCGGCGGGTAGATGCCCCAATCCGTCTCGTACGCCATCACGCCCTGCGCCTGCGACCTGATGTTCGTCATGCAGATCGTCGTCTTCGCGCTCTCCCGCGCGCTCTGCAGCGCCGGCAGCAAAATCGCCACCAGCAC